>NZ_CBDRIY010000025.1:0-92073 GCF_965344335.1 Nocardiopsis eucommiae | reverse complement strand
GAAGAAGCCGTCGCCGTAGAAGGCGGCCTGTTCGGCGATCTCCGGTGAGCGGATGGAGCCGTGCCAGACGAACGGCGGCACGTCGTCGAGCGGGCGCGGGGTGGAGGTGAAGCCCTGCAGCGGGGTGCGGAACTTGCCCTCCCAGTTGACGACGTCCTCGCGCCAGAGCCGGTGCAGGAGGTTGTAGTTCTCCAGCGCCAGCGGGATGCCCTGGCGGATGTCCTGTCCGAACCACGGGTAGACCGGGCCGGTGTTGCCCCGGCCCATCATCAGGTCCACGCGCCCCTCGGCCAGGTGCTGGAGCATCGCGAAGTCCTCCGCGATCTTCACCGGGTCGTTGGTGGTGATGAGGGTGGTGGAGGTGGACAGGATGATCTTCTCGGTCCGCGCGGCGACGTAACCGAGCATGGTCGTGGGCGAGGAGGCCACGAAGGGCGGGTTGTGGTGCTCACCCGTGGCGAAGACGTCCAGCCCCACCTCCTCGGCCTTCAGCGCGATCCGCACCATCGCCTTGATCCGCTCGCCCTCGGTCGGCGTACGTCCCGTCGTGGGGTCGGTCGTCACGTCGCTGACCGAGAAGATTCCGAACTGCATGGCCGTTCCCCGATCCAAATAGCTTCCTAGGAAAATGCTTTCGATGAAACTATCATGCGGAACCCCGTCCGGGAGCCAGGTATTCCCGCCCGCGTACCGTGCGGGCGCGGGGTCGTGGCGCGCACCCCGCGCCACAGGGAACGCCCGTCAAGGGTCACTATGCCCCGGATTCCACCGAACCGAGCGGAACCGACACCATCCCGCTCCCCCGCCGACCCCGTCCCGAGCAGGAAGGGACCGCGCCGACTCGCTCCCACCGACGAGGTGCGCGTGGAACGCGACCCACTCCTCGGCGGGCACACACGGCTGCCAGGATCGTCCCGGCCACCCGTCGGGGCGGAGTCGCGGCGGGACGCACCCGGCCTCCAGACGCCCGTGGGTGACGTGTCCCTCACCGCCGCGTGTCAGGCTCCGCTTCCGGGCGGTCCGCGTCACGCGGTCGTGGTTCCCAGGGGGCGTCAGCGGATGCGCGCGAACGGGCGCCGCGCCCACTCCCCACCAGCCGGGATCCCCAACCAGGGCGCGTTCCTCGGCCCCGGCGGGGCGCACCGGGAGACGTCGTCCCGGACGTGATCGCCCCCCATCCCGGACCCGAATCGGGGGAGCTTAGGACGCCCGTGCCCGAGTCCGCACCCGCTTTTTACCGGCCGGACCGAAAATCGGTCCACTGGCCGGGAACACCTATGCTCAGAGAAGCGTTCTCACAGGTGAAGCACCCCAGACCGACCCCGACCCCAACACACCCACCGAGTCTGTGCGAAGCTTCTGAGATCACCTCAAGACCATGCGCGGTTGTACGCGTTCGTGTCGGCAATGGGGGTTTCTGACACGAAACCATCGCTACAACCGCCTTCCCAGCGGCCAGACCGCACCTAGTGCGTAGGCCGCGCGGTCGGGTCCCACGTTGGGGGACGTGGGACCCGGCCAGGCTTCAGGGGGCGCGCCTCAGGGCGCGCCCCCTTTCTCTGTGCCGGACCAGCTGGATCAGGCCCGTTCGTGGAAGTCGATCAGGGTCATGGGCACGATCTCGGCGTCATAGAACTCGGGTGTCTCCTCGGTGGGTTCGGTGAAGTCCGTGATCGGTTTGCACGGATACAGCGGAATGACGTTCTCAGAGGGGTCGGGGGCCTCTCCGGTGTCGATGTCCCATCCGTCGCCGCAGGCCATCCGCTCGTCGATCGCCCTTGTGGTGCTCCTGGAGAATCGGCCGTAGAGGTAGACACGCCGGTCCTCCTGGCCCGTCACGTCCTCCAGTACTCCTGCCACGTCCATCGCGTAAGCACAGTCGATGTCCCAACCGCTGGCCTGGACGTCCCACACCTCCTGAGTGGGCCAACCGGAGAGGATGGTCCCGCAGAGCGGGGCGTATACCACCCCCCAGTGGCCCCCGCCCTCGACAACCGTCATCTGTGGGTCCTCCAGCGCAACCTGGGCGTTGGTCTCCTCAAAGTCGACCAGCACCTCCCACTGCTCGGTGTCGTACCGGGCACGCGACGGCGCTCCCTCTCCGTCGAGTTCGACCCGAGCCGACGCCTCCGTCTCGATGAGAGCCCCCTCGTCCAGGAACCCGAACGGAGTGGTGCCCCGGTACACACCGTCCTCCCCCGACACTCTCTCGACCCCGCCCGCCTCGGCCATCGCTCGCAGCGGCTGGGTGACGAGGGTGGCGGCGACGGAGTCGGGGCCGACGCCAGGGGAGAGTTCGATCCTCTGAGGCGACTCCCGAAACATCCCGAAACTCTCCTCCTGAGGTGCGTACACGTACAGCTCGCCCTGGTGGCTGGCGACCGCCGTGGTGTCGGGTCCCATCGCCGCGCCCCGGATGAGGAAGCTCTGGTCCGCCGCCGAGTACAGGTACTCCTCCTCGGCACGGCTCTCCTCCAGCACGGCCTCCACCGGCTGACCCGTCTCCTCCGCGACCCGCTCCGCGTGCTCCCGGGTGTAGCTCCGGGTCACCCGCGCGGTGAACCCCGGACCCTCCTCCAACAGGCTCGCGGCGGCCGCGACCCTCTCCGAAGGACCGCCGACCACCTGCTCGTAGACGACGTAGCCGCCCGCGGCCACCGCGGCCACCGCGAGCACACCCGCGGCCGCGAGGCCCGCCTTGGAGGTGGCGACCGCGCTCAACAGCCCGCCGGTGGTACCGCTGCCAGCCGAGGCGGAGGCCGTGGCCGTTCCCGCACCCACGGAACCCCCCGCTCCCGTTCCCGCCCCCGCCGCGCCGGTTCCCGCCGAGCCGCCCGTGCCCAGCGCGCCCGCACCCACGACGCTCGCGCCCAGACCGGCCGCGGAGACGGCGCCCAGCGCCGCCGCCCAGCGTCCGGAGTCGTGTCCGGCGTCGTCCACCCCACGCCAGTAGTCGCGGAGCATACGGCGCAGGCCGTCAGTGACCGCGCCCCCGCCGGTACGGCCGTCCGGCTCCGCCTCGGGCAGCAGCGCCCGGACCAGTTCCTCCGAGGTCGGCCTCCGCAGCGGGTCCACCGACAGCGCGGCCTCGACCAGGCCCCGCAGTTCCTCCGGCACACCCGTGACGTCGTACTCACCCTGACGGACGCGCCGTGCCAGTTCCCCGGCGTCGCCGGTCCCGAACGGGGCACGCCGGGTTGCGGCCAGCGTGACCAGCCCGCCCCAGGCGAACACGTCGGCGGCCGGATCCGCGCTCACCCCGGTGTAGCGTTCGGGCGCGCTCCAACCCGGTGTTCCATAGGAGGCCGAGGCGTCCGTGGTCCTGTCCGTGCCGATGTCGACCGCGATGCCGAAGTCCACGATCTTCGGTCCGCCCGGAGACAGGATCACGTTGCCCGGTTTGATGTCACGGTGCGCGATCCCCGCCGCGTGCAGCGCGGCCAGACCCTCCGCCGTGCCCAGCGCGAAGGTGCGCAGCATGTCGCCCTCCAGTGGCCCGAACGCGCGCACGTGGCGGCGCAGGTCCCGCCCCGCCACGTAGTCGAAGGCCAACCAGGGGACCGTCGCCTCGGTGTCGGCGGCGTGCAGCCGGGCCGTGCTGATCCCGTCCGCCCGCCCCAGCATCTCGACCTCCCGGGCGAAGGCCTCCCGGAACCGGGGCCGCCCGGCGAAGTCGGCGTGCACGGTCTTGACCGCCACGCACACCCCCTGGCCGTCCAGGGCTCCGAAG
This sequence comes from Nocardiopsis eucommiae, assembly GCF_965344335.1. Lineage (NCBI taxonomy): Bacteria > Bacillati > Actinomycetota > Actinomycetes > Streptosporangiales > Nocardiopsidaceae > Nocardiopsis > Nocardiopsis eucommiae. The sequence goes on along the minus strand of NZ_CBDRIY010000025.1, from coordinate 88,343 downwards.
ACCGCGCCCATCCCTCCGGCGCCGATCCTCCCCACCACCCGGTAGGGGCCGATCGTGGCCGGGTCGCCCGCCTCCAGCGGTGAGAGTCCGTGCGGCGGGGGGACGGTGTCAGGGGTGGGGGACATCGGGGCCCTTCAGACAGGGGTGGGGGAACTGCGTGCGGTCACTCTGATGCGTCCGTGACACGCGGGGTTCGCGGGTCGACGGCTCCCACAGACGGTACGATGCGCCTGCGCGGGAGGGGGCACGATGGCGACTGGCGGACGACCGACGATGGCGGACGTCGCGGCGCACCTCGGCGTCTCCCGGCAGCTGGTCTCGTTGGTCCTGGCCGACCGGCCCGGTCCGAGCGCGGCCACCCGTGAACGCGTGCTGCGCGCCGCCGAGGAGCTCGGCTACCGTGCCGACACCGCGGCGCAGCTGCTGCGCCGTGCCCGCAGCCGCCAGGTGGGGGTGCTGTTCACCATGGAGCACCCGATGGACGCCGACCTCGTCGAGGCGCTGTACCCGGAGGCGGCCCGGCTCGGCTACGGCGTGGCCCTGAGCGCGATGCTCGCCAACCGCACCGAACGGCAGGCGATCGACGAGCTCGTGGGGCTGCGCTGTGAGGCGCTGGTCCTGATCGGGATGTCGGCGCAGGCACCGGAGGACCTGGCCAGGGTGGCCGAACGCGTGCCGGTGGTGGAGATCGGCCAGCGCACCAACGCGGCCGGGACCGACAGCGTGCGCACCGACGCCGTGTCCGGGGTGCGGCGGGCCGTCGACCACCTGGTCGCCCTCGGTCACCGGCGGATCGCGCACGTGTTCGGCGGAGACCTGCCGAGCGCCCCGGAACGCCGGACCGGCTACCTGGAGGGGATGCGCGCGCACGGGCTGGGGACGTACGTGGACCTGGTCCCGGGCGCCTACACCGAGGAGGCGGGGGCCCGAGCGGCCTCGGTGCTCCTGGACCGGTCCGAGCTGCCCACGGCCGTCGTGTGCTGCAACGACCAGTCGGCGCGCGGCCTCATGGAGACCCTGATCCGCGCGGGCCGTTCCGTCCCGGGCGAGGTGTCCGTGGTGGGGTACGACGACAGCCGGGCCGCCCGCCTGTCGTTCCTGAGCCTGACCTCGGTCCGCCAGGACGTGACCCGCATCGCGGAACTGACTCTCGGGGCGGTCGCGGAGCGCCTGGAGGAGGGACGCACGGAGAGCACGCACGTGCTGCTCCCGACCACGCTCACCGTGCGGGAGAGCACCGCTCCCCCTCGGACCTGAGCCCCACGCGAGGCAGATCACGTACCGGGCCGTTGGAATTTCTCCGGAGCGGGTGTCATTGTTGATTTAGCACGTGCCAAATCATCACGTCCCCTCCCCACCGGGCGACCGGTTCCCCGTCGCCGCACCACTCCACGCCGCGAGGTCCGTCCCGGCCCGTGCGCACGCCGTCCACCCTCCGGAAGGGGGCACCGCCATGCCTCTGGCCATCCTCGCCCTGGCCCTCGGGGCCTTCGCCATCGGCACCACCGAGTTCGTGATCATGGGTCTGCTTCCCGAGGTCGCCACCGACCTCGACGTGCCCATCTCCACCGCCGGATACCTGATCTCCGCGTACGCGCTCGGCGTGGTGATCGGGGCTCCCCTGCTCACCGCCCTGGGCACTCGCCTGCCGCGCAAGACCATGCTGCTCGTCTTCATGGGTGTGTTCCTCGTCGGCAACCTGGCCACCGTCCTGACCAGTTCCTACGGCGCCGTGTTCGCCTCCCGCGTCCTCGCGGGACTGCCCCACGGCGCGTACCTGGGCCTGGCCGCGCTGGTCGCGGCGCACCTGGCCGGCCCGGCCCGCCGAGCAACGGCCGTGGCGCGCGTGATGCTCGGCCTGACCGTCGCCAACATCGTCGGGGTCCCGGCCGGAACCCTGCTCGGGCAGCTCCTCGGCTGGCGGGTGGCGTTCCTCGTGGTGGTCGCCCTGTCCGCACTGACCATCCTCGGAGTGGCCCGCTTCGTGCCGCACACCCCGGCCTCCCGCGTGGGCGGCCTGCGCGGCGAGCTCTCGGCCCTGCGCCACCCGCAGGTGGTCCTCGGGCTGACCACGGCGGTCTTCGGCTTCGCCGGGGTGTTCGCCGTCTACAGCTACATCTCACCGATGATGACCGAGCTGGCGGGCATGCCCAGCGCGGGGGTCCCGATCGTCCTGGCGCTGTTCGGCGTCGGCATGACCCTGGGATCGCTGGTGGTGGGTCCGATCGCGGACCGGTGGCTGCGTCCGACCATCTACGTCTCCCTCGCCTCGCTGGCCGGGGTCCTGGCACTGTTCACGCTGACCGTGCACAACCCCTGGACCGCGGCCGTGACCGTCGTGGTGCTCGGCGCCGTCGGCTTCGGCGTGACCGCGCCGCTGCAGGTCCTGGTGATGAGCAAGGCCGAGGCGGCGCCCACCATCGCCTCCGCCACCAACCACTCGGCGTTCAACCTCGCCAACGCCGGTGGCGCCTGGCTGGGCGGCCTGGGCATCGGCATGGGGCTGGGGTACGTGTCCCCCGCCGTGATCGGCGTGGTCCTCGCCCTGGTCGGGCTCGGCATCGCCGTGACGGCCGGGCTGGTGGACCGCGAGGGCCCGGGCGCCGCCCCGACCCCCGAGCACCGGGACCGAGCGGCCGGGGCGGACGCCGAGCCCGTGTCCCACGGCTGACCCCACGCCGATCGAGCGCCCGTACCCCCTGGGGGTGCGGGCGCTCGGTCGTGGAACGACGGAGTGGGCTCGGGGGGTTGACTTCATGGATTGTTAACGCCAACAATGTTGGCCAGCTCACACTGATGGCCCCAGGTCTCGGAAAACCGAGCCCGGGAGGAACCATGCAGCACGCGCAGCCGCGAAGGGACCCCCCGTTGCCCACGAATGTTAACGCCCACAATTCTGACGCGGACGTCGGGGAGGGCCGCGCGGCGCCCGACTCCGTGGTGCTCGGAATCGACTTCGGGACCCTCTCCGGCCGGGCCGTCGTGGTCCGCGTCAGCGACGGGGCCGAACTGGGCACGGCCGAGCACGTCTACCGGCGCGGGGTGATCACGGACCACCTGCTCGGCGACGACCGCCCCCTCGAACCGGAGACCGCCCTCCAGGACCCCGACGACTACCGCGAGGTCCTCAGGCGCGCCGTCCCCGCCGCCCTGCGGGAGGCCGGGGTCGCACCCGAGCGGGTCGTCGGCGTCGGCACCGACTTCACCTCCTGCACCGTGCTGCCGGTGACCGCCGACGGCACCCCGCTGTGCGAACTGGCCGACCTGGCCGACCGCCCACACGCCTGGCCCAAGCTGTGGCGGCACCACGCCGCCCAGCCCGAGGCCGACGAGATCAACGCCCTGGCCGCCGAACGCGGCGAGTCGTGGCTGCCCCGGTACGGCGGAAGGATCTCCTCGGAGTGGCAGTTCGCCAAGGCCCTCCAGGTGCTGCGCGACGATCCCGGGGTCTACGAACGCACCGCGCGCTGGATCGAGGGCGCCGACTGGATCGTCTGGGAACTGTGCGGCCGCGAGACCCGCAACGTGTCCAGCGCCGGTTACAAGGGCATCCACCAGGACGGCTCGTGGCCCTCCCGGGACTTCCTCGCCGCCCTGGACCCGCGTTTCACCGACTTCGTCAGCGAACGGCTCGACCACCCGCTCTCCCAGTTGGGCGGGCGCGCGGGCGGGCTCACGGCCCGCGCCGCCGCCTGGACCGGGCTGCGGGAGGGCACCCCCGTCGCCGTCGGCAACATCGACGCGCACGTCACGGCGGCCACCGCCCGGACCACCGGCCCCGGTCGGATGCTCGCCATCATGGGCACCAGCACCTGCCACGTGATGAACTCCGAGGTGCTGGCCGAGGTGCCGGGGATGTGCGGCATGACCCTGGGCGGGATCACGCCGGGCATGTGGGGCTACGAGGCCGGGCAGAGCGGCGTGGGCGACATCTTCGGCTGGTTCGTCGACACCCACGTTCCCCCCGCGTACCACGAGGAGGCCGCCTCCGAGGGGGTCTCCGTCCACGAACTGCTCTCCGACAGGGCGTCCCACCAGGCCGTGGGCGAACACGGCCTGGTGGCCCTGGACTGGCACAGCGGGAACCGCTCGGTCCTGGTCGACCACTCCCTGTCCGGGGTGCTGGTGGGCATGACGCTGGCCACCCGGCCCGAGGACGTCTACCGGGCCCTGGTGGAGGCCACCGCCTTCGGCACCCGCACCATCGTCGAGGCCTTCACCGGTGCCGGGATCCCGGTGCACGACTTCACTGTGGGCGGCGGGATGGTCCGCAACCCCTTCGTTCTCCAGGTCTACGCGGACGTGCTGAACAGACCCCTGCACGTGGTGGACACCGAGCACAGCTGCGCGGTGGGGGCCGCGATCCACGCGGCGGTCGCGGCCGGGGCCCACCCGGACGTCCACGCGGCCTCCCAGGTGATGGGGCGGGTCCGCGCGGACACCGTCGACCCCGACCCGGAGCGGGCCGCCGCCTACGACGCGCTCTTCGCGATCTACTCCGAACTCCACGACCACTTCGGCCGGGGCGGCAGCGACAGCCTGCGTCGGCTGCGCGCCCTGCGCGGCGCCGCGTTCACCACCGGCTCCACCCCCGAAGGGAAGCGATGACCCCCACCGACCCGCTCCGCACCGACACACGGCAGCAGCTGGACCGGCACCGCACGGAGGTCGAACGCCTCCGACTGAGGGTCTGCGAGCTCCACGCGGAGCTGCCCCGCTGGAACCTGGTCACGTGGACCAGCGGCAACGTCTCGGCCCGCGTCCCCGGCACCGACCTGATGGTGATCAAGCCCAGCGGCGTCTCCTACGACGACCTGCGGCCCCGGGACGTCGTCGTGTGCGACCTGCACGGGCGGCTGGTCGAGGGGGACCACAACCCCTCCAGCGACACCGACGCCCACGCCCACGTCTACCGTGCCCGGCCCGACGTCGGCGGGGTCGTGCACACCCACAGCCCCTACGCCACCGCCTGGGCCGCCCGGGGGGAGGCCATCCCCTGCGCGGTCACCGCCATGGCGGACGAGTTCGGCGGCGACATCCCGGTGGGCCCGTTCGCGCTCATCGGGGACGACTCCATCGGCCGGGGGATCGTCACGACCCTGGAGGGCCACCGCTCACCCGCCGTCCTCATGCGCGGCCACGGCGTGTTCACCGTCGGCGCCTCCGCGAAGGCGGCGGTCAAGGCCGCGGTCATGTGCGAGGACGTGGCCCGCACCATCCACATCGCCCGCCAGGGCGGCCCCGTCGAACGCCTGCCCCAGGCCGACATCGACGCCCTCCACCACCGCTACCAGAACGCCTACGGACAGTAAGGAAGCCCCGTGCCCCCACCCACGCCCCCCGCGAGCAGCAACCCGGCGGTGCGCACGCGCCGCCCCCGGATCGGGCTCCTCGGCGTCATGCAGCCGCTCTACGACGCCATGATCCCCGGCATCACGGAGCACCAGGCCGCCTACGCCCGACGGCTCACCGAAAGCCTCTCCGACGTGGCCGAGTGGACCCTCGCCCCACCGGTCCGCGGCCGGGAGGACGCAGAGGCGGCGATCCGTGACTTCGAGGGCCGGGACCTGGACGGGGTCCTCGTCGTCATGCTCACCTACGGCCCCTCCCTCCGTGTGACACGGGCCCTGACCGGGACCCGACTCCCCCTCGCCCTCGCCAACACCCAGCCCGACCCCGCCGTCAGCGCCTCCTGGGACATGGCCGACATGACCTACAACCAGGGGATCCACGGGGCCCAGGACACCGCCAACGCACTGGTCCGGGCCGGGGTCGACTTCGAGGTCGTCACCGGTGACTGGCACAGCCCCGACTTCGCGGAGCGGGTGGACCGCTGGGCCCGGGCCGCGCACACCGTCAGCGCACTGCGGCGGCTGCGCGTGGGCGTGTTCGGCTACCCGATGAACGGTATGGGCGACGCCCGGGTGGACGAGACCGCCCTGCTGCGCGCACTCGGCCCCGAGGTGCACGTGATCGCCCCCGGCACCCTGCACCGCACCATGGCCGACCTGCCAGAACAGGCCGTCAACGACCTCCTCTCGTGGGAGGACGAGGTGTTCGACGTCGACGTCCGTCTGTCCCGGGAGGAACGCGAGGACCACGCCCGCATGCAGCTGGGCATCGAACACCTCCTGGAGGAGTCGGGGTGCGGTGCCTACTCCACCCACTTCGACGCCATCGGTGAGGACGGCCGCTTCGCCCGCCTCCCCATGGCGGCCGCCTCCACCCTCATGGCCCAGGGCTACGGGTTCGCCGGGGAGGGCGACGTCCTGGCGGCCGCCATCGTCCACGCCGGGCACCGGCTGGCGGGGGACGGCCACTTCACCGAGATGTACGCGATGGACTTCCCCAGCGACTCCATCCTGATGAGCCACATGGGCGAGGGGAACTGGCGGCTGGCCCGCGAGGACGAGCCCACCCGGATGATCAAACGGCCGCTGGGCATCGGGGGCCTGGCCGATCCGCCGACCATCCTGTTCCGGTACCGGCCCGGGCCCGCCACCCTGGCCTCCCTGGTCTCGTTGGGCGGCGAGCGCTTCCGCCTGGTAGTGGCCGAGGGCGAGGTGCTGGACTCCCCCGAACTACCCGCCCTGGAGATGCCCTACGGACAGTTCCGCCCCGCGTCGGGTGTCCGGGGATGCATGGACGCCTGGCTGCGCGCGGGCGGCACCCACCACATGGTCATGAACGCCGGTCGGATCGCCCAGGACTGGAAGGTCCTGTGCGAGCTGGCCGGGATCGAGTACGTCCAGGTCTGAGACGGCCCGGGCCCCGCAGCGGACCGGCGCCCCCGCGCCGGCCCTCCCCCTCACGACACTCCCCAGGAAAGCAGGACCGATGTCACGACCACCACTCCTACCCCTCGCCGCGACCCTCGTCGGCGCGACCCTGGCCCTGACCGCCTGCGACGGGGTCGGTGACGCCGCCCGCCCCCAGGGTGAGAACGGGGTCATCGGCATCGCCATGCCCACCCAGTCGTCCGAACGCTGGGTCAACGACGGCGCCAACATGGTCGCCGAGTTCGAGGAGCGCGGCTACGGCACCGACCTCCAGTACGCCGAGGACGTCGTCCAGGACCAGATCTCCCAGATCGAGAACATGATCACGCGCGGAGTGGACCTCCTGGTCATCGCGTCCATCGACGGTGAGGCCCTGGGCGACGTGATCGACACGGCCGCCGACAACGACATCCCGGTGATCGCCTACGACCGGCTCATCATGGGCAGCGAGAACGTGGACTACTACGCCACCTTCGACAACTTCGAGGTAGGTGTGCTCCAGGGCCAGTACATCGTCGACTCGCTGGACCTGGAGAACGAGGACGGTCCGTTCGACATCGAACTGTTCGGCGGCTCCCCCGACGACAACAACGCCTACTTCTTCAACGACGGCGCCATGTCGGTGCTCCAGCCGCACATCGACGACGGCACCCTGGAGGTGCGCAGCGGGCAGACCTCCATGGAGCAGATCGCCACGCCGCGCTGGGACGGCGCCGTCGCCCAGTCGCGGATGGACAACCTGCTCAGCGCCAACTACTCCGAGGAGGAGGTGGACGCGGTCCTGTCACCCTTCGACGGCATCAGCCTCGGGGTGATCGAGTCCCTGCGGGCGGTGGGCTACGGCTCCGACTCCCGCCCCCTGCCGATCGTCACCGGCCAGGACGCCGACCTGTCCTCGGTGCGGTCCATCATCGCCGGGGAGCAGACCCAGACCGTCTTCAAGGACACGCGCGCGCTGGCCACCCAGACCGTCGACATGTCCGAGGCGATCCTGGCGGGCGACGAGGTGCCGGTCAACGACACCGACACCTACGACAACGGCGTCAGGGTCGTCCCCTCGTTCCTGCTGGAGCCGGTCTCGGTGGACCTGGACAACTACCACGAGGTGCTGGTCGAGAGCGGCTACTACGAGGAGACCGACCTCGAATGAGTGCCCCGAACCCCGCGTCTCCGCTGCTGCGCATGCGGGACATCCGTAAGGAGTTCCCCGGCGTACGGGCCCTGGACGGAGTCGCGCTGGACGTGGCCCACGGAAGCATCCACGCCCTCATGGGCGAGAACGGTGCGGGCAAGTCCACTCTGATGAAGGTGCTCAGCGGCGTGCACCCGGCCGGTTCCTTCACCGGGCTGGTGGAGGTGGACGGCGAACCCCGCGCCTTCTCCGACGTCGCCGCCAGCGAGCGGGCCGGGATCGCCATCATCCACCAGGAACTCGCCCTCGTCCCCCAGCTGTCCCTCAGCGAGAACGTGCTCCTGGGCCACGAGGAGACCCGGTACGGCGTCATCGACTGGGGCGCCACCCACGCCCGGGCGCGCGAACTGCTGCTGCGGGTCGGGCTGGACGAGAACCCCGCCACCGCCGTCTCCGCGCTGAGCATCGGTGCCCAGCAGATGGTGGAGATCGCCAAGGCGCTGGCCAAGGACGTCCGGCTGCTCATCCTCGACGAGCCGACCTCGGCGCTCAACGAGGCCGAGAGCGACCGCCTGCTGGACCTGCTCCTGGACCTGCGTGAGCAGGGGGTGGCGTGCGTCCTCATCTCGCACAAGCTCGGTGAGGTGATGCGGGTGAGCGACGAGGTCACCATCCTGCGCGACGGCCGCACGGTGGAGACCCTCGCCGTGGAACGCGACGACCGGGGCGGGGCCTCGATCGACGAGGACCGCGTCATCCGGGGGATGGTCGGCCGGGACCTGGACCAGCGCTACCCCGACCCCGACGGGGAGATCGGCCCGGTCCGCTTCGAGGTGCGCGACTGGACCGTGGACCACCCCACCCAGGCGGGTCGGCGCATGGTCGAGGGCGTGGACCTGACCCTGCGCCGGGGCGAGGTCGTGGGCCTGGCCGGACTCATGGGGGCGGGGCGCACCGAGTTCGCGATGAGCCTGTTCGGGCGCTCCTACGGCCGCTACGTCCGGGGCGGCCTGTTCCGCGACGGCGCCGAGCTGCGGGTGAACGACGTGGCCGCCGCCATCGCCGCGGGCGTCGCCTACGTGCCGGAGGACCGCAAGTCGCTGGGCCTGGTCCTGGACGACGACATCCGCCACAACACCACCCTGGCCGCCCTGGACCGGGTCTCCACCCGAGGCGTCCTCGACCCGGGCCTGGAGACGGTGGAGGCCAGGCGCATGAGCGAGCGCATGCGGGTGCGCAGCCACGGGATCGACCAGACCGTGCGCACGCTCAGCGGCGGGAACCAGCAGAAGGTCGTGCTGGGCAAGTGGATGTTCACCCGGCCCGAGCTGCTGATCCTGGACGAACCCACCCGCGGCATCGACGTGGGCGCGAAGTACGAGATCTACCTGATCGTGCGCCGACTGGCGGCCGAGGGGGCCTGCGTCCTCCTCATCTCCTCCGAGCTGCCGGAGATCCTCGGCATGAGCGACCGCGTCTACGCCATGTGCGAGGGGCGCGTCACCGGCCAGGTCGCGGCGGCCGACGCCGACCAGGAAACCCTGATGAGACTCATGACCCGAACCGGGGACCCGACGTGAAACTCCCGACCCGATCCCTGCTGCGGGGCAACACCCGCCAGTACGGCATGGCCATCGCCCTGGTGGCCGTCATCATCCTCTTCCAGGTCCTCACCGGGGGCCTGCTGCTCACCCCGCTGAACATCACCAACCTGATCATGCAGAACTCCTACATCCTGATCCTCGCGATCGGGATGATGCTGGTGATCATCACCGGCCACATCGACCTCTCCGTGGGTTCGGTGGTGGCCTTCACCGGCGCGATGTCCGCGATCATGCTCACCTCCTGGGGGCTGCCGACCCCCGTGGTGGTCCCGATCGCGCTGCTGCTGGGAGCGGCCATCGGCGCCTGGCAGGGCTTCTGGGTCGCCTACGTGGGCGTGCCCGCGTTCATCGTGACCCTGGCCGGGATGCTGATCTTCCGGGGCGCCACCCTCGCGGCGCTGGGCGGGGAGTCCATCGCCCCGCTCCCGCAGTCGCTGCGGGTCATCGCCAGCGGATTCCTGCCCGGACAGTCGGACGGGCTCCACCTGCCCACCCTGGCCCTCGGAGCGGCCGGAGCGGCGGCCATCGTGTGGGTCCAGTGGCGTTCGCGGGCCCGCTCCCGCGCCCGCGACCTGCCGGTGCCTCCCACGGCGGTGACGGCCGCGAGCTCCGTGGTGGTGTCCGCCGCCATCGTCGCGTTCACCTACGCGCTGGCCGGGCACAACGGTCTGCCGCTCGTCGGTGTGCTGCTCATCGCGCTCATCGGCGGCTACGCGTTCGTGATGCGCTCCACCACCATGGGACGGCGCGTGTACGCCGTGGGCGGCAGCGAGCGGGCCGCCGCGCTGTCGGGGATCCGCACCAGGAGGGTCACGTTCTGGGTGTTCGTGAACATGGGAGTGCTCTCGGCGCTGGCCGGGCTCATCTTCACCGCCCGGCTGAACGCCGCCACCCCCGGCGCGGGCACCATGTTCGAGCTGGACGCCATCGCGGCGGCCTTCATCGGCGGCGCCTCGGCGTCCGGCGGGGTGGGCAGTGTGATCGGAGCGGTCATCGGCGCCCTGTTCATGGGCGTGCTCAACAACGGCATGTCGCTGATCGGCCTCGGTGTGGACTGGCAGCAGTTCATCAAGGGCCTGGTCCTGCTGCTGGCGGTGGCCTTCGACATCTACAACAAGAAGCGGGTGGGCGGTTCCGCGCCGATCCTTCCGGGGCTGACTAGGCGCTCTCCCGCTCGACGAGAGTCGGGGTGACGATGCGGCGCTCGGCCCGCTGCTCGCCGGAGATCCCGGAGAGCAGCAGGCTGAGCGCCTCGGCGGCCACCGTGTCGAAGTCGGGGCGCACGGTGGTCAGGGGCGGGATGAAGTAGCCCGCCTCGGGGACGTCGTCGAACCCGACCACGCTGACGTCCCCGGGAACGGAGCGGCCGCGTTCCGACATGGCGCGCAGGATTCCGAGGGCCAGGTGGTCGTTGGCGGCGAAGACCGCCGTGACCTCGGGCATGCGGGCGAGCATCAGTCCCGCGCGGTAGCCCGAGGCGGCGCTCCAGTCGGCGGGGCTGACCGGGGGGACCTCGACGCCCGCCTCCTCCAGGGTCTGCCGCCAGCCCCGTTGGCGTCCGGCGGCGTCGAACCAGTCCTCGGGACCGGAGACGTGCCAGACCGTCTCGTGCCCCGCGTCCAACAGGTGCCGCGTGGCCAGTCGGGCCCCGGCCTCCTGGTCGACGGTGACCAGGGCGGCCCCGGCGCGCTCGGGATCGCCGTCGACCGTCACCAGGGGCACGTCGGTCGGGACCTCCGTCAGGGCCGCGTCGGCGGCGGCGGTGGGGGCTATCACCACGATTCCCGCGGCCCGCTGCTCACGGTGGTGTTCCACGGCCGCGGTGATGGAGCCCCGGTCCAGGACCCGGACCCGGCGCACGCTCACCACGAAGCCCTGGGCAGCGGCGGCCAGTTCGAAGGCGGCCAGCAACGAGGACGGGCCGAAGAGCGTGGAGTTCTGCGCCACGACACCGATGAGCTGTGACCTGCCGGTCGCCAGTGTGCGGGCCGCGCGGTTGGGGCGGTACCCGAGCTGTTCGATGGCGGCGCGCACCCGCAGCCTGGTCTGTTCGCGCACGTTGGGGTGCCCGTTGAGCACGCGGGAGACGGTCTGGTGGGACACCCCCGCGAGCCGGGCGACGTCCGTCATCGCGGGGTCGCGGTTGGTCCGGGTGGAGGAGGAGGTGTGGTCCACCCATGACTCCTTGGCTGCTGCTATCGGGGGCTGAGTTGGCGCTAACATATCCCACTCACCCCAAAGGTTCAATGTTCCGGGGCCCTGCGAGGACCCTCCAGCACTCAACTTGTTAGCGCTCACGGAACACCGCGGTGCGCTCCGGCGAGGCGCTCGGGCCGGATCTGGGGCCGGGGATCGCTGGGACCCGGGCAGGGTGGTCACCTGAACGGTGCCGCGATCGGCGCTCCGGGCAGAGCACAAAGAGCACCGGGACCGGTTCGTCGCGGGGCTCGCCGGGCACCATTCCCTCAAGGTGACCGAGTACGTACGACCGGTTCCCGCCCCTGACCCGTGGAAGCCACGAGTAGCCCAGCCCCCGCAGCCCCCAGCCCCGACCGCCGATCGGTCGGTGTCCGCCACGTCCAGGAGGAGGCCCTACGTGGCCCGACCCAGCAAGTACGTCTCCCGGTCCGACCTGGGATGGGGGACGTCCCCAGCCGCGTCCGCCGATCCCCGGTCCGGTCTGGTCGTCCACTACGACAGCAGCAACCAGAACCTCGCCAACCAGGACCACTCCGCCTGTCTCACCTACTGGCGCAACACCCGCGCGTTCCACACCGGCCCCTCGCGTGGCTGGGTGGACATCGGCTACAGCTGGCTGGCCTGTGCCCACGGCTACGTCGTCGACGGGCGCGGTCCCCGCCGCGAGCAGGCCGCGCAGCCCGGTGGGAACCGGACGCACTACAGCGTGACCCTGGCGACCGGCCCCACCGACACCATCACGGACGCCCAGATCAACGCGGTCCGCGAGCTGCGCCGGTGGCTCACGGACGACTACTCCAACGCGGGCACCGTGCTCGGACACCGCGACTTCATCGCCACCTCGTGCCCCGGCGACCGGGCGTACTCCATGGTGCGCGACGGCACGTTCACCCAGGCCCCCGGGCCCATCACAGGAGGAGAAGGCTCGTTGCTCGGACTCAAGGAAGGCGACGGCCTGCTGCCGGGCGCCCCGGTCGAGGGCGTCAAGGCCGTTCAGCGACTGATCGTGGCCGCCGGATTCGGTACCACCCTCGACCCGGACGGCGTCGACGGCCGATGGGGCCCGGCCACCTCGGAGGGCCTCCTCCAGGCACGGAGGTACGTCGGCTCGGGCGTCAGCTCGATCAAGAGCATGACCGGCGAGTCCTACGCACAACTGATCCGGGCGTGTGCCCGCCGGGAAGCCGAGCGCGCGGTCAGTGGGTCGGGCGCCCCGGTCGACGGCGACGACGGGAGCTGATCCCCTCCCCGGAAGTGTCGTGACCATGCCCGAAGCACCGGGGTTCAGGCTCCAATGACGACCCGGGACCCCGATCCCGGGGCCTGCGCCCCTGCCCGCAGGGTTCACCTGTCTCTGGCTCCGCCGCCTGACGTTCCCGTGAACGTGTTCGTCGGCCCATCCCCGCGTGCGCGGGGCTCACAGCGCGCGTCGAGGCCGGAGCGCCCCCGTAGATCGGTCCATCCCCGCGTGCGCGGGGCTCACCGCCGCCCCCGACGACCGCCCAGACCGCCCTCGGTCCATCCCCGCGTGCGCGGGGCTCACTCCGGGTGGTGGTCGGCGACGTAGTCCGTGAACGGTCCATCCCCGCGTGCGCGGGGCTCACCGTGGCGTGCGGGGCGTTGTTGCGCAGGGTCGCGGTCCATCCCCGCGTGCGCGGGGCTCACTCGGGGCGTCATGCTGGACCCACACGGAAGGACGGTCCATCCCCGCGTGCGCGGGGCTCACGGCCGCCTCCGCTGAGATCGCGGACCGGGTCGCGGTCCATCCCCGCGTGCGCAGGGCTCACGCTTGACGACCTGCGACAACACGGGCCGTTATCTCCGCTTGACCTTCGTGGCCGCACTTCGTCCTCATGATGGCAGACGCCGGGATCCCGGCCTCCCCGGACCTCAACTCCTCTGCGGCAGACTCCGGCTGCGGCCACGGAACTCCGCGACGACCTCGTCACCCCGGCGGACGGTGACGTCGTACACGCCGCTGCGCCCGAACCGGACCCTCTCCTCGGCGGTCGCCACCAGCAGGTCCCCCTCCTTGGTGGGGGCCACGAAGGTCACGTCCGCGCCGGAGGCCACGGTGACGTCGCCGCCGTCCAGGTTGCACGCGCAGGCGAAGGCCGTGTCAGCGAGCGCGAACACGAACCCGCCGTGGGTGATGTCGTAGCCGTTGAGCATCAGGGGCCCCACGACCATCTCCACCACGGCGAACCCGTCGCGGGCCTCGACCAGGCGCATCCCGAGCCCCTTGGAGGCGCGGTCGGCCTCGAACATCCGCCACGCGGTCTCGTTGCGCCCCTCGGACGCGGTGCCGCTCACGAGTCGAAGTCCACGGTCAGGGTGTCGGTCTGCGGCAGGGACTGGCAGGCCAGCGCGTACCCGGCCTCGACCTCGGCGGGGGTGAGCGCGTAGTTGCGGCGCATCCTCACCTCACCGTCACAGACCCTGACCCGGCAGGTCCCGCACACGCCGCCCTTGCAGGCGAACGGCAGGTCCGGGCGGTAGCGCTGCGCGGAGTCCAGCACCGGCACGCCCTGGGGCAGGGTGAGCGTGGTGGTCCGTCCGTCTAGGACGACGGTGACCTCGCTGGCCGGTCCCTCGACCTCGGGGTCCTCGTGGCGGGCCTGGGGCGGGGGTTCGGCCCCTTCCACGAAGAACAGCTCCTGGTGGACGCGCTCGCCCTCGACTCCGTGGCGGGCCAGCACCTCCTGGGCGTCGGTGACCATGCCGTAGGGACCGCACAGCCACCAGTGGTCGACCGCGTCGGCCGCGATGATGGTGGACAGCAGCGCCTCCAGCTTCGCGCCGTCGAGGCGGCCGGTGAACAGCTCCGACTCGCGGGGTTCGCGGGAGAGCACGTGGACCAGCTCGAAGCGCGGCCCGAACGAGTCCTTGAGGTCGGCGATCTCGTCGGCGAACATCACCGTGTCACTGCGGCGGTTGCCGTACAGGAGGGTGACGTGGGAACCGGTCCGGCGCAGCAGCGACGCGGCCATGGACAGGACCGGGGTGATCCCCGAACCGGCGGCCACGAGCACGTGGCGGGCGGTCTGGGTGAGGTCGGGGCTGAACCTCCCGGTGGGAACGCCCACCTCGATCTCCTGGCCCGGCTCCACCTCGCGGACCAGCCAGTTGGAGAAGAGCCCTCCGGAGACCAGGCGCACACCCACGCGGGGTGCCTCTCCCACGGGGGCGCAGATGGAGTAGCTGCGCCTCTCCTCCACGCCGTCGACCTCGCGGCGCAGGGTCAACGACTGGCCCGGCGCGAAGGCGAACTCCTCGACGAGGTGGTCGGGGACGTCGAAGGTGACCGCGACGGCGTCGTCGCACAGGCGCTCGACGTCGGCCACGCGCAGCCGGTGGAACGCGGCGCGACCGCGAAGCGGCGCCCCGGCGGTGGTGACGGGTGTGGACACGGTCAGATCTCCTTGACGTGCTCGAACGGTTCGAGGCAGGACCGGCAGCGGTGCAACGACCTGCAGGAGGTCGCGCCGAACCGGGACAGTTCCTCGGTGTCGGCCGCGCCGCACAGCGGGCAGCGCGGGACGGTGCGGGTGGGCATCAGGGTGAGCGGGACCGGTCCCGCCCCCCTGCGGGGCGCCTCTCCGGGAGGCGAGATGCCGTGCTCGGTGAGTTTGCGCCTGCCCTCGTCGGTGATCCAGTCGGTGGTCCAGGCCGGGGAGAGCGCGGTGCGCACCTCCACCCGGTCGAACCCTGCGGCGCGGACGGCGCGGTCCACGTCGACCCGCATCTCCGTCAGAGCGGGGCACCCGGAGTAGGTGGGGGTGATCCACACGGCGGCGGTGCCGTCCTCCTGCACGGCGACCTCACGGAGGATGCCCAGGTCCGCGAGGGTGAGCATGGGAAGTTCGGGGTCGGTGACCGAGGCGGCCGCCTCCCACAGGCGCTCGCGGGTGGCTACCATGTCGCCTCCGGGTGCTCCCGGGCCACGCGCTGGAGCTCCTCCAGCAGCGGGGCGAGGTGTGCGGAGTGCTCTCCGTCGCGTCCGGCCACCGTCTGGCCGGGGAAGGGCTCGGGGGCGGGCAGCGTCGCGGCGGTCAGCACCCGGGTGACGACCTCGTGGACCTCGTCGCGGACGGAGGCCGGGTCGACGCCCACGCCCTGGGCGGCCAGCGCCGCTTCGAGGGGGTGGGTGGCGAACAGCTCACCGGTGAGCGGCCACACGTCCGCCACGGCGGTGCGCAGGCGTTCGTGGGAGTACGGGGTGCCGTCGCCCAGGCGCAGGGTCCACGCGACGGCGTACTCGCGGTGGTACGCCAGCTCGTTGACGCCCTTGGCGGCGATCGCGGCCAGCACCGGGTCGGCGCTGTCGGCGAGCCGGGTGAACACGGCCAGCCGCCAGGAGGAGAGCACGAGGAGGGTGGCGACGGCCCGGGCGAAGTCGCCGCGCGGGGCCTCGGTGAGGTGCACGTTGCGGAACTGCTCGGGGTCCCGGTGGTAGGCGAAGGCGTCCTCGTCGCGGCCGGAACCGTCGGCCTGACCGGCGCGGGCCAGCAGGAGGCGGGCCTGGCCGAGCAGATCGAGGGCGATGTTGGCCAGCGCGACCTCCTCCTCCAGTTCGGGGGCGTCGGTCACCCACTGGACCAGGCGCTGCGACTGGACGAGGGCGTCGTCGCCGAGCATCTGGCAGTAGACCGCCAGGTCCGCACCGTCGACCCCGGCGGGCAGGGTGGTGTCCACGCCCGCGAGCGCCTCGGTGAAGCCGGTGCCGAAGGCCCAGCGGGCGTCGCCGTCGTGCTCCTCGGTGAGTCCGGTGAAAATGTTCTCGCCACTCATGCCTGTTCCTTGAAGAATCGTGCCGACCGTCGTCCCCGTCGCCTAGATGTGCGGGACGTCCTCGGGGATGGGGTAGAAGGTCGGGTGGCGGTAGACCTTGTCGCCGCTGGGCTCGAAGTAGGGGTCCTTCTCGTCCGGGCTGGAGGCCGTGACGTCCTCCGCGAGCACCACCCAGATGCTCACGCCCTCGTTGCGGCGGGTGTAGAGGTTGCGGGCGTTGTGCAGCGCCATGGTCGCGTCGGGGGCGTGCAGCGATCCCACGTGCACGTGGTTGAGGCCGCGCTTGCCCCGGACGAAGACCTCGTAGAGGGGCCACTCGGGACGGGCCGGGGTGGCGTCGTCGTTCCTGCTCATACCGTGGCCTCCTGCTGCTTCCTGGCGTAGGCGGTGGCGGCCTCGCGGACCCACGCGCCCTTCTCGTGCGCGGCGCGCCTGCGGGAGACGCGTTCGGCGTTCTTGGGGCCGTCGCCCTTGATGACCTGCTTGAGCTCGTCCCAGTCGGGGGTACCGAAGTCGTGGTGGCCGCGTTCGGCGTTCCAGGCCAGGTCGGGGTCGGGCAGGGTGACGCCGAGCCTCTCGGCCTGCGGGACGGTCATGTCGACGAACCGCTGGCGCAGGTCGTCGTTGGTGTCGATCTTGATGCCCCAGGTCATGGACTGCCGGGTGTTGGGCGACTCGGCGTCGGGCGGGCCGAACATCATCAGGGACGGCCACCACCAGCGGTCGACGGCGTCCTGGACCATCCGGCGCTGGCCCTCGGTGCCCTCCATCATGCGCATGAGGAGTTCGTAGCCCTGCCGCTGGTGGAAGGACTCCTCCTTGCAGATGCGCACCATGGCGCGGGCGTAGGGGCCGAAGGACGTGCGGCAGAGCGGGACCTGGTTGCAGATGGCGGCGCCGTCCACCAGCCAGCCGATGACGCCGACGTCGGCGTAGCTCAGCGAGGGGTAGTTGAAGATCGAGGAGTACTTCTGGCGGCCCTCGATGAGCCGCTCGGTGAGGTCGTCGCGGTCCACGCCGAGGGTCTCGGCGGCCGCGTACAGGTAGAGGCCGTGCCCGGCCTCGTCCTGGACCTTGGCCAGGAGGATCGCCTTGCGGCGCAGGCTGGGTGCGGAGGCGATCCAGTCGCCCTCCGGCTGCATGCCGATGATCTCGGAGTGCGCGTGCTGGGAGACCTGGCGGACGAGGGTCCTGCGGTAGGCCTCGGGCATCCAGTCGCGCGGCTCGACGCGTTGGTTGGCGGCGATCCGGGCGTCGAACTCCGCCTGAAGAGCCTCGTCGGCGCCGGGGGGCGCTTCCTGGGCCGTGGTCGGCATTGATCCCTCCCCATTCATAACCGAACGTTCGGTCAGTAATTAGTATCCCCGGACGCGGGGGCCCGACGCAAGTCCCCGGACCCCCGCGATCAGCCGAAGGGCGAGCGTGCCCGCTACTGCCCGGTGAAGGTGGGCTTCTGTTTGTTCAGGAAGGACGAGACCGCACCGACGTGGTCGGCTGTCACCCCGAGCTGGTTCTGGAGGTCGGCCTCCTCCTCCAGCAGCTCGGGCAGGTCACTCTGACCGTCGGCGGCCGAACGCACCTCGCGCTTGGCCGCGACGAACGCCGCCGTGGGCCCCGAGGCCAGTCCCGCGGCGACCTCACGGGCGCGCGCCTCCCAGTCCTCGTCGGCCACGACCTCGGTGACCAGGCCCAGCTCCAGGGCGCGCTCAGCACCGAACACCGTGCCCAGCAGTATCAGCTCCATCGCGCGCGCCTGGCCCAGCGACCGCACCAGCCGATACGCCAGGCCGGAGTCCGAGGCCAGGCCGATCCCGGTGAACGCGGTGCCGAACTTGGCCCGTCCGGCCGCCACGCGCACGTCCCCGGCGAGGGCGAACCCGAGGCCGGCGCCCACGCAGGCACCGCCGATCCCGACCACCACCGGCACCTGGACGCTCTCCAGGGCCAGCACGATCCTGTTGTAGTGCTCGCGCACCGTGGTCAGCGCCTGCCCCGGGGTCTCCTCCAGGATCCGCGCGTGCTCCGCCAGGTCCTGGCCCAGGCAGAACGCCCGGTCCGACCCCAGGAACAGCACCGCGCGGGCAGTGGTGGACTCCGCCGCCCGGGTCACCGCCTCCAGCAGTTCCTCCTTGGCCCTCCGGGTCAGCCCCGGACGGTTCAGCCTGACGGTGGCGACCCCGTCGACCTCGACGAACTCCGCGGCCCTGTCCTCGCTCACGCCTTGTCTCCCTTGTCCCAGAGGTGGAATCCCTCGCCGCTCTTGCGGCCGAGTCTGCCCTCGGCGACCTTACGGCGCAGGAGCTCCGGGGGCGAGAACCGGTCCCCCAGTTCGCTCGCCAGGTGCTCCGCGATGGCCAGGCGCACGTCGAGTCCGACCAGGTCGGTGAGCTTGAGCGGACCCATGGGGTGGCGGTAGCCCAGTTCCATGGCGGTGTCGATGTCGGCGGGCGAGGCCACACCCTCCTCGACCATGCGGATGGCCTCCAGACCCAGCATCACGCCGAGGCGGCTCGTGGCGAACCCGGGAGAGTCCCGGACCACGATCTCCGTCTTCCCGAGGGCACCGACCCAGCCGCGCACCGCCTCCAGGACGTCGGGGTCGGTCTCGGGCGCGGTCACGATCTCCACCAGCTTGGAGGCGGGGACGGGGTTGAAGAAGTGCGTGCCCAGGAACCGGCCGGGACGCTTCAGCGCGGCGGCCAGGTCGGTGACCGACAGCGAGCTGGTGTTGGAGGCCAGGACGGTGTCCTCGCCGACGGCGGCCTCCGCCGCGGTGAGCACCGCGATCTTCAGCGCCGGCTTCTCCGGGACGGCCTCGACGACCAGTCCGGTCCCGTCCGGGAGTTCCGAGGCGTCGGTGACCAGACCCAGGCGGGCCAGGTAGGCGGCGGGCTCGCCGTCGATCCTGCCCCGGTCGCGAGCCCGGTCCAGCCCGGCGGCGACCCGCCCGAGCCCGGCCTGGGCGGCCTCGGCGGTGGCCTCCAGCAGGACCACGTTCGCCCCGGCCGTGAGGAACTGCTGGACGATCCCGGCCCCCATGGTGCCGCCGCCGATGACGGCGACGGTGTCGGGGACGCCCTGCGGGGTGATCTCGCTCAACGCTTCTTCCTCTCCAGGAAACGGGTCATGCGGTCGTGCTTGTCTGCGCTCTCGAACAACACCGCCTGTGTGAGGTCGTCGGCCAGGGGGTGCACACCTTCGGCGTCCAGCACGAGCTTGGTCATCCGCAGCGCCGTGGCCGAGGAGGCGGCCATCCGGTCGATCACGGCGTGCGCGCGCTCGCGCAGCTCCTCGGAGGGCACGATCTCGGCGACCAGACCGTGGCGCAGCGCGG
The DNA here is from genome assembly GCF_965344335.1 of Nocardiopsis eucommiae. NCBI lineage: Bacteria > Bacillati > Actinomycetota > Actinomycetes > Streptosporangiales > Nocardiopsidaceae > Nocardiopsis > Nocardiopsis eucommiae. The sequence continues at coordinate 68,504 of NZ_CBDRIY010000025.1, read as the reverse complement.
CCTCGGCGTCGAGGCGGAACCCGCCCAGCAGCACCTGCTTGGCCACCGACGCGCCCACGAGCTCCTTGAGACGCCAGCAGGCGCCCGCCCCCGCGATGATGCCCAGACCCGGCTCGGGCTGGGCGAACACGGCGGTGGGGGTCGCGACGCGGATGTCGCAGGCGTAGGAGAGTTCGGCGCCGCCGCCCAGGGCGAACCCGTCGACGGCCGCCACGGTGGGGGCCGGGAGCCGGTGCAGGCGCTCGAACAGGCGGCTGTTGATCCCCGCCAGGGCCTCCTCGCGGCCGCGTTCGCGCAGTTCGGAGATGTCGGCCCCGCCGGCGAACACGGTGCCGTGACCGGTCAGGAGCAGGGGTCGGGGGTCGGCCTCGATCCGGGCGCACACCTCGTGCAGCTCCGCGATCATCCGCCCGTTGATGGCGTTGCGGGCCTCGGGGCGGTGCAGCTCGACCACCACGCGGTCCTCGCGCCAGTCGACGCGCAGGGTCTCGAAGTCCATGGTCGGGCCGTCCTCGTTCGGGGTCGTGGCGTCGGCCCGTTCGGAGCCGGACGGGTCGGGGGCGGAGGTCACGGGCGCTCCACCAGCAGTGCGGTGCCCTGTCCCACGCCCACGCACAGGGTGGCCAGGCCGCGCCCGACGTCCTCGCGCTCCATGCGGTTCATCAGGGTGACCACCAGACGGGCACCGGAGGAGCCCAACGGGTGGCCCAGAGCGATCGCCCCGCCGTCCGCGTTCACCCGGGACTCGTCCAGGCCGAGCTGGCGCACGACACCGAGCGACTGGGCGGCGAAGGCCTCGTTGAGTTCGACCGCGCCGACCTCGTCGAGCGACCATCCGGCCCGGTCCAGGACCTTGCGGGTGGCCGGCACCGGACCGAGCCCCATGACCTGCGGATCCACCCCGGCAGAGGCGGAGGCGACGACGCGGGCGCGCGGGGTCAGGCCGTACCGGCGCACGGCGTCGGCACTGGCCAGGACGAGTGCGGAGGCGCCGTCCGCGAGCGAGGAGGAGTTGCCCGCGGTGACGATCCCGCCCTTGCGGAAGACCGGTCGGAGCGTGGCCAGGCTCTCCATGGTGGAGCCCGGGCGCGGCCCCTCGTCCTCGGTGACCTCGTGGGTGCGTCCCTTGCGGTCGTGGACCGTGACGGGGACGATCTCGTTCCGGAACCGGCCCGCCTCGGTGGCGGCCACGGCCCGCTGGTGGCTGCGCAGGGCGAAGGCGTCGCTCTCCTCGCGGGTGATCCCCTCCAGGGTGGCGACCTCCTCGGCGGTCTCCCCCATCGACAGCGTGTAGCGCAGTTCGTCGGGGGCGGCGTCCGGGGACACCTCGGCGTCGGCGGCGGCGAAGCGCGGATTGGTGAAGCGCCAGCCCAGGGACGTGTCCGCGACCTCGCCCGGTTTCGCCCACGGGGTGCCGGGCTTGGCCATCACCCAGGGGGCGCGGGTCATGGACTCCACGCCTCCGGCGACCACGAGGTCGGCCTCGCCCGCCCTGATCGCCTGCGCGGCCGAGGCGACGGCGGTGAGCCCGCTGGCGCACAGCCGGTTGACCGTGTAGCCGGGGACCGTGGAGGGCAGCCCGGCCAGCAGGGCCGCCATCCGGGCGACGTTGCGGTTGTCCTCACCGGCCTGGTTGGCCGCGCCGAGGATGACCTCGTCCACGTCCTCTCCGGGGACCCCGGCGCGTCGGACCGCCTCGGCCACCACCCGGGCGGCGAGGTCGTCGGGGCGGACGGCCGCGAGGGCGCCCCCGTACCGCCCCTGGGGGGTGCGCACCCCGTCGACCACGTAGACGTCGCTCACGAACGGCCTCCCTTGTCGATGGCGGTGGCCTGTGCCACCGTCCTGTGTGAAGTCTTCAACACGTCTCCTTGACACGGCCACGCGGAGACTGAGTAAATGCATTAGTAACCGAACGTTCGGTCAGTAAGCAAGTCGGCTCCTCCACGGACCGGCGAAGACCCACCTCAGCGCGGTTGGACCGCCGGAAAGTGCGCCGCGGCATCGCACGGCGGCGCCGCTCCGTGTCCGGGGACGACGCGTCCGTCCCCGGTCCGGCGGAAACCCCGTGCACAGTACCCGGAGAGGCCCATGGCAAGCCAGGACACCACCACGCATTCGGCCGGTACCGCCCTCCGGAGGCGCCTCGGACGGGCCCCCGAGCCCGGTTCCCTGGACGCGGCCGAGCGCATGAGTGTCGACGAGCTGCGCTCCCTCCAGTTCGAGCGCCTGCGCTGGACCCTGGAACACGCCTACACGAACGTGCCCCTGTACCGGCGCAGGTTCGACGAGGCCGGGGTGCGCCCCGAGGACCTCAGGTCACTGGAGGACATCGCCCTCTTCCCGCACACCACCAAGGCCGATCTGCGCGACAACTACCCGTTCGGGATGTTCGCGGTCCCCCAGGACCAGGTCAGCCGCATCCACGCCTCCAGCGGCACCACCGGAAAGCCCACCGTGGTCGGCTACACGCGCGAGGACATCGACATCTGGGCCACCGTGGTGGCGCGCTCGATCCGCGCCTCCGGCGGGCGCCCCGGGCACAAGGTGCACGTCTCCTACGGCTACGGCCTGTTCACCGGCGGCCTCGGCGCCCACTACGGCGCGGAGAAGCTGGGCTGCACCGTCATCCCCGCCTCCGGAGGCCAGACCGCCAAGCAGGTCCAGCTCATCCAGGACTTCCGGCCCGAGATCATCATGGTCACCCCGAGCTACATGCTGACCCTGCTGGACGAGTTCGAGCGGCAGGGCATCGACCCGCGCACGACCTCGCTCAAGGTGGGGATCTTCGGCGCGGAACCGTGGACCGAGCGGATGCGCCTGGAGATCGAGGAGCGCTTCGACATCAACGCCGTGGACATCTACGGCCTCTCCGAGGTGATGGGCCCGGGTGTGGCCAACGAGTGCGTGGAGTCCAAGGACGGCCTGCACGTGTGGGAGGACCACTTCCTCCCCGAGGTGCTGGACCCCGTCACCCAGGACGTGCTCCCGGACGGGGAGAACGGTGAGCTCGTCTTCACCTCGCTGACCAAGCAGGCCATGCCGGTCATCCGCTACCGCACCCGCGACCTCACGACCCTGCGACCGGGCACCGCCCGTCCGATGCGCCGCATGGACAAGATCACCGGCCGCAGCGACGACATGATCATCCTGCGCGGGGTCAACGTCTTCCCGACACAGATCGAGGAGATCGTCCTGGGCCTGGACGGTCTCGCCCCGCACTTCCAGCTGGTGCTCACCAAGGAGGGCCGCCTGGACCGCATGTCCGTGCGCGTGGAGGCGGCCCCGGACTGCACCACCGACCGCCGCACCGTCCTGAGCAGGGAGATCACCGGGATGATCAAGGACCGCGTGGGTGTGAGCGTCACCGTGGACGTGGTCGACCCCGAGCAGATCGAGCGTTCGGTGGGCAAGTTCCGCCGCATCGTCGACCAGCGCCCGAAGGAGTAGGCCTCCCCCGCACCGGCCCCGCGACCCCCACGGTCGCGGGGCCCCGGCACGTCCGCGACGCGCGCCGCCCGACTACGAGGTGGCGGCGGAGCGGTAGTCCCGGGGGCTGGTGCCCAGCAGGCGCGCGAAGGCCGCCGAGAACGCCGCCGGGCTGTCGTAACCCAGATCCGAGGCGACCCGCGCGACCGCCTCACCCCGCGCCAACGGGGGCAGGGACCGCAGGACGCAGGCCCGCTGCCGCCACCGCGCGAACCCCATCCCGGTCTCCGCCAGGAACAGGCGGTTCACCGTGCGCTCACTCACGTGCAGGCGTCGCGCCCATCGGGCGAGCGGATCGTGAACACGCGGCTCCTCCAGGAACTCCTCGCACAGGGCGCGCAGCTCCTCGTGGCGCGGCAGGGGCAGGTCCAGCGGCAGGGGCACCAGCCCCCGGAGTTCGTGGAGGAGGAGTTCCACCAGGGCCGCGTCCCGGCCGTGGCGATCGTGGAGGGGGTCGATGTCCACCGCCGCCAACAGCAGCTCGCGCAGCAGCGCGGACACCTCCACCACCTGGCACCGGGCGGGGAACCACGGCACGACGGCCGGTTCCACGTACAGGCTGCGGGTGCTCACCCCCTCCATCGTCACCTCGTGGTCGGTTCCGGCGGGCACGAGGACCGCCCGCTGCGGCGGCACGGTCCACGCGCCGTCGTCGGTCACCACCCGCATGACCCCGGTGGCGCCGTAGAGGAACTGGGCCCGGCGGTGCCGGTGCCTGGCCAGCACGAACCCGGGCGGGTAGTCGGTGCCGATGGCCAGCACCGACCGGTCGACGTGGTCCACTTCGGAGACGGGGACGTTGCGCACGGACACCGACGCTACCCTGTCCGTTGCGCGATCGTTCCTGTCCCTTCATCGAATGCACGCCAAGCCACCGTCTCCCTACCGTGGTGCGGGTGCTCTCCTCGATCCTCGTCCTCCTGGCCCTGGGCTGCCTGACCGGCGTCACCACGGTCGTGTTCGGCTTCGGCGGCGGCTTCGTGACCGTTCCGGTCGTGTACGCCGTCACCCTGGCCCGCGCCGACCCGGGCGTGGACGCCATGGCGGTGGCCGTGGCCACCTCCACCGCGGTCATGGTCGTCAACTCCCTGGTCGCCACCTGGGCCCAGCACCGCGCCGGACGCCTGCGCCGCGCACACCTGTGGCCCCTGGCCGCCCCCATCGGGGTGGGCTCCGCCGTGGGAGCGCTGGTGGCCACGGCGGCGGGCGGCACGGTCCAGCACGCCCTGTTCGCGGTCTACCTGGCGGTGACCATCCTCGACAGTCTGCTGCGCCGGGGCTTCCTCACCCCGCCGTCGGGGACCCCAGCCCGCGTGCCGCGCCCCGGAACGACCCGGGCGGTGGGGCTGGGCATCGGCGCCGTCACCGGCTTCCTGGGGGTGGGCGGCAGCGTCATGACCGTGCCCCTGCTGCGTCGGCGCGGTCTCCCCATGGGTGAGGCCACCGCCATGGCCAACCCGCTCACCGTGCCGGTCGCACTGGCCGGGACCCTCGTCTACGCGCTGTGGGGGACCGGCGGCGCCGGTTCCGGGCAGGGACACCTGGGCTCGGTGGACCTGGTGGCCGGAGCACTGCTCCTCGCCGGTTCCCTGCCCACCATCGCCGTGGTCCGCCGCCACGTGGGGCGGATCCCCGACCGGGCGCACGCCGTGTCCTACGTGAGCCTGCTGGCGGTGGTGCTGGTCGTGTTCCTGGTGCTGTGAGCACGGGGTGACGAGGGTCCGCGCGGGGCACGGGTGCGTCAGCCGTTCCCGGCCCTGACGCGGGGAACCGCCCTCCCACCCAGGTACAGGTACTCCTCCCCCGTCTCCAGCGCGTGGATCCGCACCGGCACCCAGGTGCGCCGTCCCTCGGGGCGGAACACGAACTGTCCCTCCGTGCCCCCGGCGGGCAGGAGCGGCCACTCCTCGACCGGATCGGGATCCACACCCGGCAGCGGAGCCCGGTCGATCACCCTCAGGGTGCGCCGCTCCCCCTCACCCAGGATCTCCAGTCGTTGGGCGGTGCTCTCGTAGACGGCCGACACCGGCGCCTCGTCGGCCACGGGCCGGGGGCCCGGGTCCGGTGCGGGGTCGGGCCCCAGCGGCGTCGGCACCCGCACGTCCGTGAGGTCGCGGAACACCTCTCCGTACAGCTCCTGGTAGAGGTCGCGTGTGCGGCCGCCGTTGGTCAGGAGCACCACCGCGAACCCGGCGTCGGGAAGCAGGCGGAGGAACGCCGACTGGCCGACGGTGTTGCCGTCGTGCCCCAGCACCAGGCGCCCGTCCCAGCCGAAGCGGATCCAGCCCAGCCCCCAGGAGTCCCCCAGGGTGTGGGGGTCGGGCAGGGTCACCTCGTGGTCGCCCATCGCCCGGGCCGAGGCCTCGGAGAGCACCCGGTCGCCCTCGGCGCCGAGGCCGCGACGCAGGTGGGCCGCCGCGAAGCGCAGCACGTCCCCCGCGTTGGCCAGGACGGTCCCGGCGGGCCCCATCGACCGGGGAATCCCCCATACCGGGGCCACCTCGGGATCGGGCAGACCCTCCACGTGACCGACCGCCGCCCCGTGGAGCAGGGCCTCCTCCGGCAGAGTGCAGGCCCGGGTCATCCCGAGGGGCGCGAAGAGCCGCTCGCGCACCGCCCGGTCCCAGGTGAGGCCGGTGAGCCTCTCGACGATCCGGCCCAGCACCACGTATCCCGCGTTGCAGTAGGAGAAGGCGGCGCCCACGGGGTGCACCGGCTCCGTGTCAGCCAGCAGGGCGACGTAGCGCTCCAGCGCGTCGTCGCCGCGCCCGGTGTCGGTGAAGACGTCCCCGTCGATCCCGCTCGTGTGGTTGAGCAGGTGCCGCACGGTCACTCGCCGGGCCGGGTCGGGCAGCCGTAGTTCGGGCAGCAGCTCCGCCACGGGTGTGTCCGGCGTGAGCAGGCCCTCGTCCACGAGCCCCATGACGACGGTGGCGGTCCACACCTTGGTGACGGATCCGATCTGGAAGACGGAGCCGGTGTCCACCGCGTGCCCGGTCGCGGCGTTGAGGACCCCGTGGGCGACCTCGACCGCCTCGTCAGCGGCAGCGTCGGCGCCGATCCGCAGGAGGCCGAGCTGGGCCCCGGGGACGCCGTGGCGTTCGCTGAGGACCGCCAACCGCGCACGCCAGTGCTCGGGGTCGATCGGTGTGCGCGGCTGGTCGGCCACGGGTGTCCTCCGGTTGCGATCGGGGTGGATCGGTCAGGCCTTGCGGGCCACACCGCCGTACTCGGCGACCGGTCGGAGCGTGCCCACCTCGGTCGGGCCCGGCCGCCACAGCGAGCAGGACACCAGGCCCGGCTCCAGCAGTTCCAGGCCGTCGAAGAGCCCCTCGATCTCCGCCGCCGTGCGGATGGTGATCTTGGGCGTGCCCTTCTCGTTCCACGCGGCGGCCACCTGGTGGGCGCGTTCGTGGTCGATGTCGTCGGTGGGGTGCGAGACCACCAGGTAGCTGCCGGGGGCGAGCGCGCCCAGCAGCCGGTCCAGGATCGAGCGCACCTCGGCGTCGTCGGCCACGAAGTTGACCACGCCGAGCAGCAGCAGGGCCACCGGCTGGTCGAGGTCGAGGGTCTTGCCCGCCGTGGCCAGGATGGAGTCCGGGTCGCGCAGGTCGGCGTCGACGTAGTCGGTCACGCCCTGGTCGGAGCCGGTGAGCAGGGCCCGGGCGTGGGTGAGCACCAGCGGGTCGTTGTCCACGTAGACCACGCGGGAGTCGGGCGCCACCGACTGCGCCACCTCGTGGGTGTTGTTGTGGGTGGGCAGGCCCGTTCCCACGTCCAGGAACTGCCGGATCCCCTCCTCACGGGCCAGGTGGGTGACGGCACGGACAAGGAAGGCGCGGTCAGCGATCGCGTTGTCGACGATCTCGGGGAAGAACGAGCGAATCTGTTCGCCCATCTCCCGGTCAACGGGGTAGTTGTCCTTCCCGCCCAACCAGTAGTTCCAGATCCTGGCGTTGTGGGGGACGGTGGTGTCGATCCTGGCTTCGGTGTTCTCGGGGGGCACGGGTCCTGCTCTCCACTGCCGGGCCCGGCCGGTGCCGGGCGGGGTACGGGACCAGCTAAACGGAAGCACGGTGCGCCGGGCAAGAACCTTAGGTCCTGGTTTGGCGTGAAATCGGTGTTTTGTTGTCTCCAGTACGCCCGTGAGCCCTCTGATGGGGCTCGTGCCGGGCCGGAGGCCACCGAAAACGGCTCGTGGCTCCCACCACCGCCCCGATAGGTTGCGCAGCACGATCCACCGCACCGGGAGGACCAGGTGAAGCACTCCACCGAGGAGTTCGCCCGCATCGCCGCACAGGGCACCGTCCTGCGCTGCCAGATCGGCTCCGTCGTCCACGGCCTCCATCTGGAGGGCCAGAACGACCGCGACGAGATGGGCATCTGTGTCGAGCCGCCCGAGTACGTCATCGGACTCCGCGACTTCGAGCAGTTCATCCTTCGCGACCAGGGCGAACACGGACGCTCGGGCCCCGGCGACCTGGACCTCACCGTCTACTCGCTGCGCAAGTGGACCCGCCTGGCGCTGGAGGGCAACCCCACCGTCCTGCTGCCGCTCTTCGTCCCCGAGGACGAGTTCGTCACCCTCACGCCCGTCGGCCGTGACCTGCGCGCCAACGCCCACCGCTTGCTGTCCCGCCGCGCCGGTGAGCGCTTCCTCGGCTACCTGCGCGCCCAACGCGACCGCATGGCGGGCATCCGGGGCGGCCGTCACACCAACCGCCCGGAACTGGTCGCGAGGCACGGCTTCGACACCAAGTACGCCTACCACATGGTCCGGCTGGGCCTCCAGGGCGTGGAACTGATGGAGTCCGGCGACATCACCCTGCCCATGCCCGAACCCGACCGGAGCTGGCTGCTGGCTCTGCGCCGGGGCGAGCACACCCGCGACGAGGCCCTGGAACGGGCCGGGGAACTGGAGAGCCGCCTGGAGGACCTGTGCCGGACCTCGCACCTGCCCGCGACACCCGACACCGACTGGGCCGACCGCTGGCTGGTCCGGACCTACCAGCGGTTCTGGAACGAGAGCTGAACCACGCTGGTCAGAGCGGGCACCCGACGCGGCGTCCCCGCGACGGAGAGATAGGGTGATCCATCGAAGAGGTAACATGCCGCGCCCGAGACTCCGGGTGTCCCGGTGTGCCGGGCGCCGGGGAAGAACGGCCCACGGTGCCCGGGGGACGACACAGTGAAGGAAACACCATGATCGGAACCATCGCGTTCGTGCTCATGATCGTCAGCCTGTCCATGATGATCATCTCCGGTCTCATCGCGACCCTGGTGAAGACCCGCTAGGGCGGGCTCGGAGGGTGCCGCCCGTCGCGAGCGGTGGACGGGGGCCGCTCCGCGGGCGCCCGTCGAGGTGGTGAAGGGCGGGCGGCACCGGTACCGGTTCGGCGGGTGCGCCCTGAGGGCGCCCGTCACCCGCCCCTCCGCCGACGGCGTGGGGCAAGGGGGGATGTCAACGGAGCCGCCGCGTGACAGGGTGAGGGCGGCCCGTTACCGGGTCCACACCCCCGCTCACGAAGGACCCCCATGCTCACCCTCCCCTCCGCCGCCACGGCGCTCCCCCGACGTACCGGGCCGGTTCTGACGGCCCTCCTCCTCGCCGGTTCGCTCCTGTCCGCTCTCTCCCCCGCGGCCCCGGCCGCCGCCGAGGAGAACCCGTCGGCGGCGCGCACCGCGTGGATGGACGAGATCCCCGACGGCACCAGCCTGGCCGCGCTGTCCATCCCCGGCACGCACGACACCGGTGCCTGGACCGGCTCCGTGTTCTCGCGCACGCAGGACCTCACTCTCTCCGAGCAGCTCGGTTCCGGAGTGCGCTTCCTCGACGTGCGCACCCGCCACTACCGGGACGCCTTCCCCATCCACCACGGCGTCGAGTACCTGAACCTGAACTTCACCGACGTGGTCACCGACATCGGCGCCTTCCTCGACGCGAACCCCTCCGAGACCGTGCTCATGCGGATGAAGAAGGAGCACACCGAGGAGGAGAACACCCGGAGCTACGAGGAGACGCTGAACCACTACATCGAGGAGGACCCGGACACCCGGGACATCCTGACCGAACGCCTGTGGGTGCCGGAACAGGGCGCGGACCGGGTCCCCGACCTCGGTGAGGTCCGGGGGCGCATCGTCATCGTGCAGGACTTCTCCGCGTCCCGGGACTACGGCGTGCACTGGAACGGCGCGTCCCTGGACATCCAGGACGACTACCGGGTCCCCACCCTCTTCGACGTCCCCGCCAAGTGGGAGAAGGCCCGCGACCACTTCGAGCGGACCGCCACCGGCGCCGACGACGTCCTGTACGTCAACCACCTCAGCGGCAGCGGCGCCCCCTGGGCCAACCCGCGCGAGGTCGCGTGGGGCGCGCTGGGCATCCGGGGTGTCAACCCCCGCGCGGTGGACCACCTGCGTCCGGTGGCGGCTCCCCGCACGGGCGTGGTGGTCATGGACTTCCCCAGCCAGGAACTGACCGACCTGGTCATCGCGCACAACGCCGGCTGAGCCGTTCGCGCGCCCGGGCCGGTGCGGACCACCCGTTCCGCCCCGGCCCGGGCGTGGTCCGTTCTCCCCACCGATGGGCGGACCGGCTCACCGACAGCCGGGACCTCAGGTCGTTCGGGCGGCGATGGGGTGGTAGGCGCGCTCCAGGCCCCCGAGGACGTCCGTGACCACGGCCCCCAGGCTGTTGCGGATGTGCGAGCGCACCAGGGCGGCGGCGGCCGTGCCGTCACCGGCGACGACGAGTTCCAGGATCCTGTGGTGTTGCTGGAGGTCGAGAGTGCGCGGCTCAGCGCCAGCGGGCAGTTCCAGGCCGATCCGCCGGTACCGGTCGGCCTTGTCCCACAGGTCGTCCAGCTGTCTGACCATCACGTTGTTGTGGGAGGCGGCGTAGATCGCCCGATGGAAGGCCCGGTGCGCCGTGATGGCGTCCTCACCCCAGGTACGGGTGACCGGCAGGAGTTCGTCGGCCGCCGCCCGCATCGCGGCGATCTCGCTCTCCGTCCTGCGCAGGGCGGCGAGCTCCGTGGCCGACGGTTCCAGTGAGAAGCGGACCTCCAGCAGTTCGCGCGCCTCGGCGGCGCTCATGGGCGCCACACGCACGTCTCGGTGGGCGTCCATCACGACCCACTCCTCACTGACCAGTCGCCTGATCGCCTCGCGCAGCGGGGTGATGCTCATCCCGAGCTCCTCAGCCAGTGCGTACTGCGACAGGCGCGACCCCGGGGCGAGCTCTCCGGAGGTGATCCGGCGACGCAGTTCGGTATAGGCCAGCCCGCCCTTGCTGGAGAAGGCGCTCTCGCTGGTCATCGTGACCTCTCTCACAGAATGTCCACTCACGGGCTTGTGACCCGCGTCTCATGCAGCCTAGACTCCGCCTCGTACTTATAAGGGAGTTATAAGACCTGCGACAGAAGGAGGTCCATGAGAATCGTCTCCGCCCATGTCGGCACCATTCCCATCAGCTCGTCGATGCGCAACGCGTACATCGACTTCAGCAGGATGGACTGCACGATCCTGGCCCTGGTCAGTGACGTGGTGGTCGACGGCAAGCCCCTGGTGGGCTACGGCTTCAACTCCAACGGGCGCTACAACGCCACGGCCATCCTGAACGAACGGGTGCTGCCACGGTTGCGGAACGCCGCGCCGGACGAACTACTGGACGAGCACGGTGCGCTCTCCCCCTCCCGAGCGTGGGAGGTCATGATGCGCAACGAGAAGCCCGGTGGACACGGAGAACGCTCCGTCGCCGTCGGCGTGGCGGACATGGCGCTGCACGACCTCGCCGCCAAGGCGGCGGGCGTGCCGCTCTACCGGTGGATCTCCGACCACCACGGGGACGGCGACCCTGACGAGGACGTCTTCGTCTACGCCGCCGGCGGCTACTACGCCCCCGGCAAGACCCTGGGTGACCTCCAGGACGAGATGCGCGGATTCCTCGACGCCGGATACGAGATCGTCAAGATGAAGATCGGCGGCGCCGACCTGGCCGAGGACCTCAGGCGCATCGAGGCGGTCATCGACGTCCTGGGCGGCGACGGGTCCCGTCTGATGGTGGACGTGAACGGCAAGTTCGACCTGCGGACCGCGCTGGACTACGGCCGGGCCATCGACCAGTACGGCCTGTTCTGGTACGAGGAGGTCGGCGACCCGCTGGACTACGGCCTGAACGCCACCCTGTCGGAGCACTACCGCCACCCCATCGCGACCGGAGAGAACCTGTTCTCGTTGCAGGACGCCCGGAACCTGATCCGCTACGGGGGTATGCGCCCGGACCGGGACTTCATCCAGGTCGACCCGGCGCTGAGCTACGGACTGACCGAGTACCGCCGCGTGCTGGACATGCTCGCCCTGCACGGCTGGTCCTCCCGCCGGTGCGTCCCGCACGGCGGCCACCAGTTCTCGCTGCACATCGCCTCCGCCCTCAAGCTCGGCGGCAACGAGTCCTACCCCGGGGAGTTCCAGCCCACGGGCGGCTTCACCGACGACGCCGTGATCACCGGAGGCCGTGTGGCCCCGGGCGACCTCCCGGGCATCGGACTGGAGGGCAAGGCCCGGTTCCACGAGGTCCTCCGGGGCCTGCACGACTGACTCTCCGACCGACGGCGCTCACGTCCCCTGCGCCGTCCCCGTCAACGTCCGGCCGCGTCGAGGCGACGTGCCGGGGCCCGGTCACCCGCACGACCGACGCTCCCCCGAACTCCCGAACGACCTGTGGCGGGTCGAGCCGAGACCAGAGAAGGTGCAGCCATGGCACTCTCCCATCCGCGTTCCCTGTGGGGAAGCCTGTGGGATTCACACCGGCAGATCAAGGAACTCCTGACGTTCTCCTGGCGCGGCGCGCCCCGACGGACGGAGCTGGTGGCGTCCACCGCGGGCGGGGGCGGGGACAGCGGACCCGCTGAGGCCGTGGGTGGAGCCGAGGCCTCGGAGTCGGCCGAGGAGCCCGACGGCTCCGACCCCGGATACACGCCCGCCCGGATCGTCGGCCTGGTCCTCGGGCCGCTGCTGTTCGTGCTGACGCTGCTGTTCTTCCACCCCGAGGGGCTCTCCCCGGAGGGCCGGGCGGTCCTCGCCACGACCCTCTGGGTCGCGACCTGGTGGATCACCGAGGCGATCCCCATCCCGGTCACGTCCCTGCTCCCCATCGTGCTCCTGCCGCTGTCCGGGGCGCTGGACGGGGACGCCGTGGTCTCGGCCTACGGCAACGACATCATCTTCCTCTTCCTGGGCGGGTTCTCCATCGCGATCGCCATGGAGAAGTGGAACCTCCACCAACGCATCGCCCTCACGATCGTCTCGGCCATCGGCACGAGTCCGCGCCGCATCGTCCTCGGCTTCATGGTCGCGACGGGGTTCCTGTCGATGTGGGTCTCCAACACGGCCGCCACGATGATGATGATCCCGGTCGGACTGGCGGTCGCGTACCAGGCCGCCCGCACCCTGCGGGGCGGGGAGTTCGCCGACGACCTGCCGAAGTTCGAGAAGTCCATGGTCTTCGGCATCGGCTACGCGGCCACCATCGGCGGCCTCGGGACGCTGATCGGCACCCCGCCGCTCGCCATCCTCGCCGCGACCTCCAACGAGCTCTTCGGACAGAGCATCTCGTTCGGTGGCTGGATGCTGTTCGGCGTTCCGATCGCCGTCGCCCTCCTCGCCTTCACCTGGTTCTACCTGACCGGCGTCAAGTTCAGGGTCCGGTTCAGGCACCTCCCCGGGGGCAAGGAGATCATCCGGGAGGAGCGGAGGTCCCTCGGCAGGACGTCCACCGAGGAGAGGGTCGTGTTCGCCGTCTTCCTCGCGGCGGCGTTCCTGTGGGTGACCCGCACCTTCCTCTGGGAGGACCTCCTCCCGGGGATCAGCGACGGTGTGATCGCCATCGCCGCCACGGTGGCCCTGTTCACGCTGCCGACCAGCGGCGGCAGGGACAAGAGGATCCTCCAGTGGGAGGACTCGAAGAGGATCCCCTGGGGCATCCTCCTCCTGTTCGGCGGCGGCCTGGCCATCGCCGCCGGGTTCGTCGAGACCGGCCTCTCCTCGTGGATCGGTGAGCAGTTGCGCGCCCTGGACGGGATCAGCATCGTGCTGATCATCGTCATCGCCACCGCTCTCGTGCTGTTCCTCACGGAGATCACCTCGAACGCCGCGACGGCGACGATGATCCTCCCGGTCATGGCCGCCTTCGCGGTCTCGCTGAACATTCACCCGTACGCGCTGATGGTCCCCTGCGCGATGGCCGCGAACTGCGCGTTCATGCTCCCGGTGGGCACACCGCCGAACGCGATCATGTTCGGCACGGGGAAACTGACGATCATGGAGATGGTGAAGGCCGGTTTCTGGCTGAACTGGGTCGCCCTCGCCCTCATCGTCGGGGGCACCCTCTACGTCCTGCCGTGGCTGTGGGGTATCGACCTGATGACCCTGCCTCCCGCTTTCCAGTGACCCGGCGCGAGGCCCGTCTCCCGGGCCGCACGCGACCGGACCCGTGGAAGCCCGGGGTGTCCGTGAACCGGTGATCGGGCCCGGGAGACTGACCGCCACGTGGAGCCCACCGGTCTCCGAGGCCCCCGCGTACCACCGACCGTCGGCCTTCCGGGCGTGCTCGACCGCCCGGAAGGCCGGCGCCGCGAGGCACCGTCCCGCGAGCGCGTCACGCCGCCGCACCAGGCGATGGCGGTCACGAGCCCGTCCCACACGTCGGCATATCCGTACGTGCGGGCCGCCCTTCAGCCGCCTCCACGAGGCCGACCGAGGGCACGGCTCCGCTGGGCGCCGGTGCGGATCACCCGTCCACCGCGTTCCGCACCGGCGGTCACGCGGGTCCAGGGTACGGACTCCCTCCCTGTTCCCGTGCGCGAATTCGGCAAGATTCTCGTGTGGATCACGTGAGCCGAAGCGGCACCTTTATGTCGTAGATTTCCCGTTTGCGCACCTCGTTCACCTGGAGTTCGGGATCTCCGTCGGTGACCAGTGAATATTTCCGGCCTATCGGACACGAATTCTCGTTCGGGTGATCCCGCCGCACCGCTTTCCCTAGGCTCGCTCCGAAATACCCCTTCTGACGAAGCCCCCCTTCCGCCTAGGAGCGTCATGCCCCCGACACCGGAGACCGTCCTGCCGCGCAACCCCTACCGGAACCTGGTTTTGCTGGCCCTGGCCACGCTCTCCGGGCACGGTGACTCTCCCGGCCTGTGGGAGGACGCACACCGACTGGTGACCGGGGCGCTGCCCCGGGGCCGCCGCCACCCGCGCCCCCACGAGTACGCGAGGACCCGCCGCCGGGTGCTGCGCAGATCGCTCCGCCCCCGGAGCTGGCACCCCCGTGGCCGGGCCGGGCTGCGCGTCTCCCCCTGGGACGGGGCGGGTGGTGAGGCACGCGCACTGGACGCGCTCGACGGGCTGGACGCGCCCGCCCGCGCCGCCTACACCCTGATGCGGCTGGAATCCCTGGAGGCGCGGGCCGCCGCCGACCTCCTCCGGTCCGTCGGGGTCCGGGACGCGGCCGCCGCCGTGGAACGGGCCCGGCGGGCACCGTCCACCCCTCCCCTGCCCGACCCCACGGTGGTGCGGGTGAGCGGCAGGGGGTCGTGGCTGCAGCGGCGCGGACTGGTGGCGACGACCGGCGCCCTGGCACTGGGGGTCGCCGCCGCCCTGGGTCTCACCACCGCCGACCCCGGTGGTGGGACGAGCCCCGCCGTTCTCGCGGGCGCGCCCCGCCTCTCCCCCGCCACCGCCCCGGACACCTGGCGGGAGAGCTTCCGGCTGGACCTGAACGCCTGGCACCCCCGGGGCGGCGCCGTGGAGGACGACGCGCTCCTCCGTCGCGCGCTGACGGCCTGGTCCGAACAGGAGTCCGAAGAACGGGGGCTGCCTCCCGGCGCGCCCCGGGTGCTGTTCGCGGGCACCGTGGCCGACCGTGAGGTCG
This sequence comes from Nocardiopsis eucommiae, assembly GCF_965344335.1. Lineage (NCBI taxonomy): Bacteria > Bacillati > Actinomycetota > Actinomycetes > Streptosporangiales > Nocardiopsidaceae > Nocardiopsis > Nocardiopsis eucommiae. The sequence continues at coordinate 53,083 of NZ_CBDRIY010000025.1, read as the reverse complement.
TCCTGCTGCACGACGGCCCGCGGGTCGCGCGCTACACACGAGGGGACGGAGCGGGAACGGAGGTGGTCGAGGTCTTCCCGGAACCCCCGAACGGTGTGGCCAACTGGCCCGCCCTGCGGCTCGCCGACACCGACGAGGGCACCCACTACCTGCTCCCCCCGTGGGTGACGGAGGCCGCCACCGCCCCGCTCGGGCATCCCGACGCCGACTGGTCCGAGGTGCGCCTCCAGCACGGGGTGACGGAGGCCCTGCCCACCGGCGGGTACTGCGGCGTCGGCCCGGTGCTGCGCCTGCGCGCCCCCGAGGTGGCGCACGGCGAGCCGTACTCGGCCATCGACCTGGGCGGTCCGGACACCGCCCACCTGGGGTACATGCCGCCCCCGCCCTCGGAGATCAGGCGACTCGGCCCGCACGAGGTGCTGGACGCGGAGCGCGGCTTCGACCTGTGGGGAGAACTGGCCTGCGCCGGTGGGACACCGGAGGAGCCGGTGCGGACGGTGACCGCGTGGGAGTTCGCGGTCCAGGAGCTGCCCGGAGGCGGCGAGGGCCGCTGGACCTGCGTGCGCTTCGGGGCGCACGACGGCGGCGGGCTGGCCCGCGCGGTGCTGGTCACACGGACCGACGAGGGCACCCGAACCGTGGTCGCCGGTGAACGCGACGGCGGCTGGTCCTGCAGCAACCTCGACCGCCAGGTGGCGGCGGGCACGTGGTGGCAGGACGACGGGAGCCGGTGGCACTACCTGGCCGCCGCCTCCCGCGAGGCCGCATCGCTCACGGTGGCGGGCGGCGCGGAGGGCGCGGCCGAGGACGGTGAGGGCGTGCTCGCGGTGAGCGGTCCGCGCTCGGAGGAGCCGCCGGGCGGGGAGGTCGATCTGACGGCCCTCGACGCGCACGGTGAGGAGATGACCGTCCTGTCGCGCTGAGGCAGAACGCCCGCCCTACCCGGATTCGCCCGGGATCAACGGGCCGGAGGTCACCTCCCGTGCCCGTGACCGCTTCCGGCCATACTCACATGCGTATGCACGTGCAACTGCACCGTCGGTGATATCACTGGGTACAGAGTCCCCCATTCCGGACGGGAGCCAGGGGGTGGCGAACCGGGTGTTCCAGGTCGGGTTCGCTTTGCCACGAACCTCCCGAGATCCCACGGCGCCGCGGTCTCGGAACCGGAGCGGATCCGCTTTCGGCCACGCGCCGTAGTTAGGGTGAACGCATGTCGATTTGGGCGCGGGGAGATCGTACGGGGCGAGTCGGGGAGGCCCTCCTGATGCTGGAGGGGCAGGGCATCATCGACGGGCTGGAGTTCCTGCCCGCCGAGGAGAAGCCCTACCGTGTGCGCGTCCCCGCCGGGATCGTGCACATGGACGAGGACGAGGCCTCCATGTTCGCGTTCGGGGCGGTCGTCGGGTCCTTCGGCAAACTGGCCCGGCAACCGGCCTGACGCCGCTACCTACGGCCGATCGTGCGCAGGATCGCGTCGAGCAGGAGGTCCCGGACCATCGTCCGGTGTTCCGGGGTGTGCGGCACGGTGAGTTCGTTGTTGAGGGTGGACAGGCACAGCCCCACCGTCATCTCGGCGAGCGGCAGTGCCGGGCGTCCGTCCCTGGGCAGTTCCTCCACGAAGCGGCCCACCTCGATCGCCTCGCGGACCGCCTCGATCCAGGGTCCGATCCGCTCGCGCCACCACCGGCGCTGCTCCCCCGGCTCCGCGCCCAGGCCCGAGGCGGCGGCGAGCAGCGCGCCCGACTCCACCCACAGCTCCGTCCAGGCGTCCACCAGACGGCCCAGGTATCCGTCGATGGACTCCATGCGGCCGAAGGTGAGGTCCACCTGGGAGGCGAAGGCGGTCAACCGCACGTCCACGGCGGCCTGGAGCACCTGGTTCTTGTGGTTGTAGTAGCGGTAGACGGTGGACCGGTCGATGTCGACGCCCTCGGTGATCTCCTTGTAGGTGATCTGACTGAAGGGCTTGGTCCGCAGCAGCTCCACCAGACTGTTCTGCAACTGGAGCATGCGCTGCGCGGCCCGGAGGCTCCCGCTGGTCCCGGAACTCGCGTCCTGCGGCGCCGTCATGTGAGATCCGTCCGTCATGAGCCCCCGCGGCCCTCGTGTGCCAACGCCCTCAAGCTTGCCCCAGATCGGGACGTATGCCAACACGCCGTTGGTCCCCCAGGGAACCCTGTGGGTCGCCCCCGCTACCCTCTGCGGGCCCGGTGCCCGGCCAGGTAGTCCCGGTACCAGTGGTAGCTGTCCTTGGGGTGCCGCTCCAGGCTCTCGTAGTCCACGCGCACCAGTCCGAACCTGCGCTCGTACCCGTAGGCCCACTCGAAGTTGTCCAGCAGCGACCACACGAAGTAGCCCCGGACGTCCACCCCGGCCTCGATCGCGCGCCCCAGGGCCGCCAGATGGTCGCGCAGGTAGGCGACGCGCTCCGTGTCGTGGACCCGGCCGTCGTCGTCCGGGCGGTCCGGTTCGGCCGAACCGTTCTCGGTGATGAGGAGGGGCGGGAGACCCGGGTAGCGGCGGTTGAGGTCCACGAGGAGCTCCTCGAAGGTGTCCGGCACGACCGGCCATCCCATGGTGGTGCGCCGCCACGGGCCGGTGAACTCCACCTGTTCGGCACCGACGTCCACGGCGGTGCGCAGGGCCGGGTCCGGTTCGGTGTGCGGGGCGTCGCGGAACATGAGGGGCCGGTAGAAGTTGACGCCGAGGAAGTCCAGGGGACGGCCGATGATCTCCAGGTCACCCTCCCTGCGGTGGGTGGCGTCGGCCAACGGCCCCCAGACCTCGCGTTCGTTGTCCGGATAGGCGCCGGTGAAGAGGGGGTCGAACCAGGTCCGGTTGTGCGGGGTACGGACGCGTTCGACCGCGGCACGGTCCGCGTCGGAGTCCGTCGCGGGGACCAGGTGGTCGGGGTTGAGGGTGATGCCGACTTCCCCGGCCCCGGCGTCCCGGAGTTCGCCCACGGCCAGCCCGTGGCCGAGGAGCAGGTGGTGGGCGGCGGCGAGGGCGCCGACGCCCTCCCTGGTGCCGGGGGCGTGGCGGCCGACCGCGTGTCCCACGAAGGCGCTGCAGAAGGGCTCGTTGAGGGTGATCCAGCGGTTGACCCGGTCGCCCAGGTGGTCGGCGACGATCCTCGCGTACTCGGAGAAGCGGTGCGCGGTGTCGCGGACCCGCCACCCGCCCTCGTCCTCCAGTGCCTGGGGCAGGTCCCAGTGGTAGAGGGTGAGGGCCGGTTCCACGCCCGCGTCGAGGAGGGAGTCGACCAGACGGTCGTAGAAGGCCAGGCCCCTGGCGTTGGGGCCGCCCCGTCCGTCGGGCTGGACGCGGGGCCAGGAGACGGAGAACCGGTACAGGTCCACGCCGAGCCCGGCGATGAGGGCGACGTCCTCCTCGTAGCGGTGGTAGTGGTCGCAGGCGACGTCGCCGGTCTCCCCGCGGGCCACCCGGCCGGGCGTGCGGCAGTAGGTGTCCCAGATGGACGGTCCGCGGCCGTCCTCGGCGGCGGCGCCCTCGACCTGGTAGGCGGCGGTGGCGGTACCGAACAGGAGGTGCGCGGGGAGTCGCGGTGCGAGCATGGGGACCCTTCTTTTTGGGAGCGCTCCCATACTGACGGTCGAACCGGCCCCTGGCAACCCCCGAACCAGAACGGGTCCGGACCCGTCACACTCCTGGGTGCGCCCCGGCGACCGCCGGAACGCAGGGAAAGGGACGGTATGAGCCACACCGACTACTCGCGCATCCTCCTGTCCAGGGACGGTTCCCAGGACCGGAGGATCCGCGAGCTCCAGGAGGACCTGAGCGTCGCCCACGCGCGGATGGACCGCGAGCGCAGCCGCATGCGGTCCGAACTGGGGCGGGTCAGGGGCACGCTGGAGCAGCGGCTCGACCGGGTGTCGGCCACCCTGGACGCGTTCATCGAGCTCAGCGACGTCCGTGCCATCCTCGCGATGTACGACGCCGCCGCCATGGCCCGTCACCGCACCCTCCAGATGCTGGACGGGACCCCCCTTCCCGGCTTGGACCTCACCGACGTCCCCGGGTACTGGCTGGTCCCGGCCGCACGGGGCCTGCACTCCCTCCTGCGGGACGACCTCCCCCGGGCCCGCATGCACTTCGACGAGGCCGCGAGCGTCGACCCGCCGCGTGCCCGCACCTTCGCGGCGCTGGTCGGCGCGCTCACCCGCGCGGAGCACGCCCGCGCCCTCGGCGAGGGCGTCTCCGCGGACCTGCTGCCCCGGCTTCCCCACCCCGACTCCGAGGTCACCCGCGGCCAGCGCGCCCTGTGGATCCTCACCGCCGACGGCTCCTTCGGGGACGACGCCCGCGAACACCTCCTGCTGTCCACGCTGCGCGGCTGGTCGGTCGAGGAGGTGAGGAGCTCGCTGGTCGTGGAGTGGTCCGTCACCGGCCCGGCCACCCAGGGCCGTGGCGCCCGAGCCTCCCGGAGCGGGGGCTCCACGAACGCCACGCCACGGCGTGAGGCCGCCTCGGCACTGGCTCGCCTGCACGAGCGGATCACCCGGATCACCGCGCTGGGAGGTGAGGACTCCACCGCCGACGCGCTCAGCCCGGACCAGGCCAGTTCCGACTTCCTCCGGGACTCCCTGCGACTGCTCGTGGAGGAGGGCAGCCCGGAGGAGGCGCCCCTGCTGGCCGAGGCCAACCGCCTGCGCGCCGTGATCGAGAACAGCGGCCGGGAAGGGGTCCTCCCGGCGTGGGGGGACGAGGTCGGCACCGTGGGCTCACTCCTCCAGCGGGACCTGACCCGGGAGGACGCGCCCCCGCACCGCCGCACGTTCTCGCTGGTCCTCCTACGCTCCGGCGTCCTGGAGGCCGCCGAGGGGCTGGCGAACCAGGCCGGCGGCGCACTCTCCGAGGAGACGGAGGTGAGACTGCACGGGGTCGCGGTTCGCGTCACGTCCTCCGGAGCCGACCGCCAGCAGGTCGAGGAGGCACGTCGGCGGCTGCGTCAGCGCACCGTCCCCGACGGCGGGCACCGGAGGCTCCTCTGGGGCGCAGCGGCCACCACCGGAGCCCTGCTGTTGCTGTCCCTGCTCTCGGGGAACGGCTTCCTGTGGGCGCTGACAGCGGTCGGCGCGGCCGTCGCCGGATACGCCTTCCTCGTGTCCCGACGGGAGGCGGAGGAAGCCGAGACCGTCCTCCGGCACCAGAGCCGCACGTTGGACCGGCAGGTCGGCACGGCGGTGGACGACTGGCGCCGGACCCGGGCGGAGGCCGAGGAGCACGCGGTGACGGCCCGGCGCGACCTGGAGGCGATCCGTTCCCTGCTCGACCCGTGAACCGGCGTCACAGCCAGTCGTTGCGACGGAACAGGAAGTAGAGCAGCAGTGACGAGAGGAACATGAACGCCAGGACGAGCGGCCAGTTGAACACCCAGTGGAAGCCGGGTTGGGGCGCGATGTTCATGCCGAAGACCGACGCGATCAGCGTGGGGACGACCAGGATGCCGCCCCAGGACGACACCTTCTTCATGGCCTCGTTCTGGGCCCGGTCGACCAGGTTGCTCTCCACGGTCATGATGTTGCTCAACAGCTGGCGGAACCCCTCGACGTGGTCCCGGGCGGCCGCCACGTGGTCGGCCACGTCGCGGAGGTGTTCGCGCAGCTCGCCCCTGTGGTGCTGGCCCGGCCGGGGCATGTTGGGTCCGAACCGCTCGGGTCTGTCGAGGGGTTCCATGATCTCGGCCAGGACCTGGCCGAGCGGATCAACGGCCCGTTGCAGCAGGATGATCTGCCGGGCCAGCCGGTAGGTGCGCTGGGAGGCGTTCCTGGCCCCCGCGAAGACGGCGGTCTCCACCTCGTCGATGTCCTCCTGGAGCGCGGCGACGACCGGCGCGTAGTCGTCCACGACCCGGTCCAGGACGGCGTAGATGACCCCGAGGGCGCCGTGGCCCATCATGTGGGGGTTGGACTCCAGCCGGGAACGGATCTGCTCGAAGTCCACCGAGGGGTCGTGGCGGACGGTGATGACCACGTCGCGGGTGCCGAAGACGTGCACCTCCCCCACCTTGATCGTCTCCAGGCGCTCGTCGTAGGTGGCGGGGCGGAGCACCAGGAAGAACACGTCGCCGTAGGTCTCTGCCTTGGGCCTCTGGTGGGCGACGATCGCGTCCTCCACGGCCAGCCGGGGCAGGTCGAACTCCCGGGCGGCCTCCAGGAGCTGGTCCCGGTTGGGTTCGGTGAGGCTGACCCAGGCCCCCAGTGTGGGGTCGGCGCGCACCGCCGCGTGCGCCTCCGCGAGGGTGGCTGCCTCCTGCTGGCGCTCGCCGGAGCGGTACAGGATGATCCGGCACTCACCGGGGGGCGCGTCGGCGGGGAGCGCCGCCTCCTCCCGGCCCAGCGCCATGGTGCGTTCGGGCGCGGATTCGGTCATGGTCTGCCCTTCCCTGGCTGGCCTGACCTGCCCGATCCTGACGCGGAGGGCGCGGGAGGGCGTTCCGACACGCCGGAGCGCGGTCGGACGACCCCGGGGTCAGTCGCGCAGCCCGGAGGCCCGGATGGTGATGTTGAGCCGACCGTTCAGCCCGAGGGCGGGGTCCGCGGTGCCCGGTCGGGTGCGGGGGACCCCGTGGTAGGCCAGCCGGGAGGGGCCGCCGAAGACGAACAGGTCGCCGCTGCGGAGTTCGACGTCGGTGTAGGGGCGGGTGCGGGTCTCGGTGTTGCCGAACCGGAAGACACAGGAGTCGCCGAGGCTGAGCGAGACCACGGGGGCCGGCGACCGTTCGTCGCGGTCCTGGTGCATACCCATGCGCGCGTCGGCGTCGTAGAAGTTGACGAGGGCGACGTCGTAGGGGTCGCCTTCGTACGGGGCCTCGTAGGCGGCCTCGACGGCGCGCCTGGCCAGGTCTCCGAGCAGGTCGGGGAAGGGCTGGACCGGGGTGCCGTCGGGCAGGGTCCGGGAGTAGGAGTACGGAGCCCACTGCCAGCCGAGCGAGGTCATGGACACGCTCATGACCCCGCCGCGCGGCATGGGGTGGCGGCGGGTCCCGGCCGGTCCGCTGGCCCACTCCCGGCACCTGCGGACCAGGTCGGCCTGGGTGTCCGGGGTGAGCCAGCCGGGCAGGTGGACCGCTCCCGGTGCTACGGGGACGGTCGGTGGTCCGAACAGCGCGTCGTCCATGGGTCCATCATGCACGGACGCCCGCGCTCCCGCCCGTGACCGGGCCCGGCGGGGTCGGCACCGCCGGGGCCCGGGACCGAAAGGGGTCAGCGGCGCATGAGGTCGCGGATGTTGACCACGAGCAGGACGATCACGATGAGGACGATGGGCACGGTGATGGCGATACGCCAGTCCGCGATGAAGGCGGCCACCACCCCGACGACGAGGCCGATCACCACCGCCGCGATCGCGATCCCCGTGAGGTACTGGACGAACTTGCGACGGGCCACGGAGTCGATCGCGGCGAACGCCAGAACCACGCCGAGCATGGCCCAGAGCGTCATCTGCCCGTGGAGCAGGAACAGCGTCAGCGCCAGCGAGATGAGCAGGAGGGGCGTGCTCAACGCGACCCACAGGTGCAGGAAGCGGTTGGCGCGCTGCTCACCCGAGGCGTAGGGCATGTGGGGCGCCTTGAGGTGACCGGTCGGTGACGGCACCAGCGGGGTGTCGCTCTCCAGGGAGCGCAGGAGGGTGTCGCGTTCGTCCGCGAGCAGGGCCCGCTTCTCGTAGATCTCCGCGAGCTCCTTCTCCAGTCCCTCGATCCGCTGGGCGTACTCGCGGGCACGCGGACGGGAGGCGGCCTCCCTCTCGAGGGCCATGCGGGCCGAGTCGAGCTGGCGGAGGCGGTCGCGGCGGCTGACGACGTCGCCGTCCAGGCCCCGCAGGCGCGTCTCCAGGCCGCGCACGTGGGAGCGGAGCTCGGCGCGGGCGGCGCTCTCCGTGGGCGCGACCTTCTGGAGCCCGACCCACGCCAGCGGATCGGCCCAGGAGCGGCGGATGGTGCCGTCGCGCTCGTACCGGGGACCGCTGGGGGCGCGCTCGCCCTCGAAGAAGTCGCGGGTGTCGCGTCCCCACAGGCCACGGAAACCGTGCACCCAGGGGGTGTCCTCGTCGATCAGGACGGCGTTCCACTCGCGGTCGCCGCCGGGGCCGAGACGTTCTCCGTCGCCGCGCGCGTAGTCGACGAAGGGAACACCGATCCCGTGCCGGTTGATGGCGGCGTCGGCGCGGAACAGCCGCTGAGTGAACCTGCGCCACCCGCTCACGAGTCCGCGAAGGAACGCGGGGTCCACCTGGATGAGGTAGTCGCCGGGGAGCATCTGGTGGGAGTGCGAGCCCGCGCCGACGTAGATGAGGGGGTGGACGCCGTCCCGGTGCAGGTCGGGGTCGGCCCAGGAGCGGCGCAGGTCGTCGCCGTGGTACTCGTGCGAGGAGGCGCCGACCCACACCGGCCGGGTGGTGCCGTCGGGGTTCTCCACCACGTAGACGGTGACGCGCTCCCAGTCGGCCTCGTGGTCGTTGACCCCGCCGTAGATCGTGCGCCAGTCGTTCATGGCGTAGAAGAACCAGTACTGGAGGACGATGTAGCCGCCCTCGCGGGTGACGCGGCCGTAGTAGGTCGCGCCGCCGTTGTCCACGCGCTCGCGGTAGCGGGTGACGGCGGCGAAGGTGACACCGCCGGGGACGGCGCCCCGGATGAGGAGGGAGAGCTTCATCAGGATGTCGAGGACGCGGCCGAGCACGCCCACGGCGGCCAGGCGCCCGCTCTTGGGGATGACCGAGCGGGCGATGCCCTTGAACCGCCGGGCCTCCTCGCGCAGTGTCTCCTCCTGGACGAAGCGGAGGTGCTTGTGGCGGCCCGGCCACTCCTCCTCGGCCTGGGAGAGCCGGTCGAGGGTGAGTTCGCCCGCGGGGACGATGACGCTCTCGCGTCCGCCGGGCTCCTCGATCCAGAGACTGCAGCTGCGTACGTAGGCGTCCACGTCGGTGGGGAAGAAGAGTTCCCCCTTGGTGCACATGAGCACTGGTTCGTGGGCGCGCAGGAGTTCGAGGTCAGATTTGGCCGCCATGATTCGGACCAAGTTAGTGCATGGGGAGAGGGCCGCGCGCACTGAGGCGCGGTGCGGCGGAGTGGCGCGTGTCATGCCGCCGCCCGGCCCCGGAGAGGGGTGCGGCGACCTCTTCCGGGGCGGGCTCCCGTGGTGGCGTGCCGAGCCCCGTGCCGGAGACCGCGCGGGGCGGTCAGCTGACCGAGGGCGCGCACCCGTCGCGGCTCCAGGGCGTCCGGGAGGTGCCCCACGACCACCTCGGGAGGTACGAAGCGGTCCCCCGCCGCGCCGCGTCCGCCCTCCTGGGGGCACGCGGTGGGGGACCGGGTTCAGGCGGCCCGTTGGGGCTCGCGGTCCTGCGGGGCGTCGGCCGGGGCCGTGAGGTCCCGCACCTCCACCGGGATCTCCGGAAGCGGATTCCCCTCGTGCTGCGCGCTGGCGGTGGCCAGGGAGTCCGGCGGGAGCTCCCCTCCGGCGGTCGGAGCGCCCTCGGACCCCCGGGTGCGGGCGCGACGTCTCCGTACGGTCTCCCTCTGAGGCACGGCGGGCCTGGACCCCCGGTCCCCCCTGGCGGCACCCACCCCCGCGACCACCACCAGGGCCATGCCCACCAGCTGCACGGCCACCGGCGCCTGGCCGATGACGACCATACCCATCACCAGCGCCACGGCGGGTTCCAGGCTGGAGAAGGTGCTGTACCCGGTCCGGCTCATCCGCTGGAGGGCGATCATCTCCAGCAGGAACGGCACCATCGGGAAGAGCAGCGCGATGAGCAGGGTGAACATCACCAGTTCGAGATCGGGCGCGGCGACGGCCGCCGGAGCGCCCAGCGGCGCGGTGACCAGCGCGCCCACGGTCATCGCCAGGGCGAGACCGTGCACGGCCCCGAACCCAGCCCCGACGCGCTGGGTGAGCACGATGTAGCCGACCACGCAGACCGCGCCGGCCAGCGCGAAGCCGATCCCCGCGAGGTCGAGTTCGCTCTGCCAGGGACGGGTCAGGCAGACCACGCCCACGACCGCGGCGACGATCCACACGAGCTCCCGACGGCGACGCATGGCCGCGACGGCGACCACGAGGGTGCCGAGGAACTCGATGGAGGTGGCGGTGCCGAGCTCGATCCGCGCCGTCGCCTCGGAGTAGAACAGCATCATCCCCGCGCTCGCTGTGCCCAGGATCACCACCGCGCCCAGCTCACGCGGGGTCGCGGCGCGCACGGCACGCCACAGGGAGGGGCCACCGATCGCCAGGAGGAGGAGCGCCGCCCACGTCAGCCGGAGCCAGGTGACCGTCGCCGGGCTCGCCTGGTCGAAGGCGGTCACGGCCAGGGCGCTGCCCGTGTGCAGCGTGAACATGGCGACGAGCAGCATGAACGGCGCCGGGACCTGAATCCGGGCACGGCGGGGCGAGGAGAGGAAGGAGCGGATCACCCGACCATTGGACCCATGTCGTTCGTTTCTGTCCACGGACTGATGGTTGATGAACCGTGTAGTTTAGGTTGATGGATTTCACCCGACTTCGACTGCTCGTCGAACTGGAGCGACTCGGGACCATGGCTGCCGTGTCCGAGGTCACAGGCATGAGCACGTCGGCCGTCTCGAAACACTTCGCCGTCCTGGAGAAGGAGGCGGGGGTCCCCCTCCTCGTCCCGGACGGACGGCGGGTGCGGCTCACGCCGGCCGGGCGCAGGCTCGCGGAGCACGCCGTGGACATCCTGGCCCGAGTGGAGGCGGCCCAGGCGGAGTTCGACGGCGACACCGACCCCGTCGGCCGCGTCGACCTGGTGATGTACACGTCGGCGGCGCCGATCGTGCTCCCGGCCCTCCGCCGTCTGCGGCGCGACCACCCCGGGATCGACATCCGCCTGACCGAGTACGAGTCGGACCAGGCGCTGGACCTCCTCCAGGACGGAGGAGCGGATCTGGGGGTGGTGTACCAGTACAGTCTTCTCCCCCGGGAATTCCCGGGCACGCTCACGGTGTATCCGGTGGGAACGGAGGCGCTCCTGCTCTCCCAGCCGTCCCAGGGGGCGGACAGCCGCACGCTGACCCGGCGCCGCCTGCGCGAGCTCTCCGACGCCTCGTGGATCGCCAGCCCCTTCCGTGGCGACGAGGAGGCCCTGCTGCAACGGATGTGCGCCGACGCCGGGTTCACCCCGAGGATCAGGCACCGTGTGGACACCCTGGAGCTGTTCGAGGAGCTGGTGGCCACCGGGGTGGGCGTGGGCGTGGTACCCCGGCTCTCGACCTCCACCCGGCGCGGGGTCGCGCACGCTCCCCTGGGTGAGCTGGGGGGATTCCGTCAGGTGTTCCTGGCCGGGCGCACCGGCGGTTGGGCGTGGCGACCGATCCGTGTGGTCGCCTCCTACCTGCACCAGGCCGCGGAGGACGTGCTCGACGAGGTCCCGTCGCTCCCGTTCTGAGCCCCGGCCACGCGAGGGTCCGGCCGGGAGCCGGACGACGCGGCCCGCCTCCTGGGTCAGCCCGCGATGGCGAAGGGCCCCACTGAGGGGACCGGGACCTTGCTGGCGGCCTCGCGGACGGCGGTGAGCAGCGGCTCGGGGGTGGACCCGGCCCGGGACAGGACGACGATGTGGCGGCGCGCGGTCTCGCGCACCCCGCGTACGACGATCTGCGGGTGGTTGAGTCCCGTCCACGCGAGCCTCGGCATGAGGGCGACCCCGAGGCCCGCCTGCACCATGGAGAAGACGGCGCTGAAGTCGTCGACGGTGTGCACGACCCGGGGCTGGAAACCGGCCTGGTTCGCGGCGGCGGTCACGCAGGAGTTCCACGCCGTTCCCGGCCCGGACATGATCCAGTCCTCGTCGGCCAGGTCCTCGGCCAGGTGCAGGCTGGTCCGGGTGGCCAGGGGGTGCTGGTAGGGCAGGATCGCGTCGAAGAGCTCGACCATGACCGGGTCGCTCCGGAAGTCCGGGTCACCCGCGGCGGGCAGGTGGCTGGTGGACATCGTGACGGCCACGTCCAGGCGCCCGGAGCGCACCATCTCGGCGCTCTCCTCCGGTTCGGCCTGCACGACCTCGAAGGTCCAGCCGGGGTGGCTGGTGCGCAGGCGGGCCAGGGCCGGGGCGACGAGGTCGCTGATACCGGTGGAGAACGAGCCGACCCGCACGACGCCCCGGTCGCCGTCGGTGTACTCGGCGAGGTCGGCGGCGGCGCGTTCCATCTCCGCGAAGATCACGTGCGCGCGCTTGAGCAGGACCCGGGCGGCGCCGGTGAGCAGGAAGCGGCGCCCCTGACGCTCGACGAGGGGGACCCCGGCCTCCTTGGCCAGGGCGGCGAGCTGCTGGGAGACCGCCGACGGCGTGACGTTGAGGGCCTCCGCGGTGGCGGCCACCGTGCGGTGGTGGTCAAGGGCCTGAAGGAGCTGCAACCGCCGAACGTCGATCATGCGTCCCAATTTAGGACAGAACGAACAGGTTTCGATGGTGTTCCGGTCTGATGAACCAGTGTTTCGTGGTGATTCCTTACACATCGTCCACCGGTGCGCCCGCCTCCGACAGCGAGAGCCCAAGAGGAAAGATTTGGCATTTTTTCTCGACAGAGACGTCGCGCTCCCTTTTTCCTCGTGTCACCCCTGTTCCGGTTGATACCGGCACGTACAGTCAGACCCACAGCTCAACCATGGAGTCGTAGAGCGCGACTCCCGGGGGACCGCACCCCATGCTGCTGGAACGGGTGGGAAGAACATGCAAACTTCGCTGATGACCAAACCTGGCTCGACGAACGTCGGCGTTCTCGGCTTCCGCTACCTCGGCGCCCACGAGGTGGAGGAGCTCGCGGACCTGTGGGGCGCCCTGCACCAGCAGCACACGATGACCGCCCCGCACCTTGAGGACATCATCAGCTCGGTGGGCCTGGACGAGTCCTGGCGCCGCCGCCGCGCCCAGTACCTGGACTGGCTCCGCGATCCCGACACCATGGCGATCCTCGCGGAGCACGGCGGAGACCCGGCCGGGTACGCGATGGTCACCGTCCGCGAGAGCGCGCAGGGCAGCTGGGACCGTGGCGAGCGCGTCGCCGTCGTGCAGACGTTCGCGGTCGACCCCGACTACACGGGCACCGGCGTGGGTTCCAAGCTCCTGGAGGAGGTCCGCCGCCAGCTCGCCTCCACGGGCATCCGCGACATCGAGTTCTCCGCGCTGGCCACCGCTTCCGAGGACATCAGCTTCCTGGAGCAGGAGGGCTTCCGCCCCTTCGTCACCACGATGGTCTGCCGCGTGGACGGTTTCGGCGCCCACGACTAGGGAGTGCTTTTTGGATGCTTTCGCCGGTGGCGGCGGAGCCGCCATCGATGCGAGCGGCCGCCAGGCCATCTCTCGCAAGACGAGGAGCGAGAGCGCCCCTACTGTGCGCTGCTACGCAAGCTCCGCGGCTTCGCACAGCGGGGGCCCGCCCGGGGTTGGCTGTCCGAGCTTCATCGGCGCGGCGAGAGGCAGCCTGGCAACGCGAACGCGGAATGATCCACAAAACACGATCTAGGCCTCCCCCCTCCCTCCCAGGCGGGAGGATCCGCGGTGACGGCCCCACGAACCAGCCCCCGCGCGGTCATACCCACGTCCCGCGCGGGGGCTTCTCCGCGTCCGGGCCCGGGCCGGGTCCGGGCCTCCGTCCGGCGACACCCCGCGACACACCCCGGCGCGGGCGGGCGACGAAGCGCTACGCTCGGGCCCGTGGCCTCCTCCGACTCCAGCACCTGCATCTTCCCCGGTTGTACCCGCCCGGTTCCCCGGGGGTCCTCCCCCGGACGCCCTCCGCAGTACTGCGACCTGCCCGAACACACGCGTTGGCGGGCCTGGAAGGAACGGCAGCGACTGGCCCAGGAGGCCGAGAACGCCGAGGAGGCGGCCCGCGCCGAACCGGACGAGAAGTCGGCGGCCACGGCCCCCGCCCAGGGCGCCGAGCCCGTCACCGCCGCCCGGCTGCGCGCGGACGACCTCCTCACGAGGTTCGCGGTCCAGGCCGAACAGCTCAGCGCCACCCTCGACTCCGCGACCGAGGCCTTCGCGACGATGTCCGACCCGGCCGCCGCCGAGGCGCAGGTGGAGGCGGCCCGGCTGGCCGCCGCCCGGCAGGTGTCGGAGGCCGACTCCGCCCGGTTGGAGGCGGAGAACCGCCGCAGGGAGGCCGAGTCCGCCCGCCGCTCGGCGGAGGAGACGACCGCCGCCGCGGTGACCGCCACCCAGGACGCCGAGCGCATGGCCGAGGAGGCCCTGCACCGCAGGGACACCGCCGAGGCCGAACGTGAACGCCAGGCAGAGCTGGCCCGTACCGCCGTCGCCGAACGCGACGCCGCCGTGGCCGAGGCCAACGCCGGGCTGGCGGCCGCCGAGCGCAGGATCACCGAGACCGCCGAACGCGCGCAGACCGAGCTCCTGCAGGAGCGGGCCGTGTCGGCCGAGCGTCTGGAGCGGGTCCTGGAGGAGTCCGAGCGTCTGCGCGCCGACCTGGCCGAGCAGTCCCGCCGCCGGGACGAGGCCGAGTTGGCCGAGCGCGGCGCCCTGGCCCGCGCCGAACACGCGGAGGAACAGGCGGCGCGGAACGCGAGCACCCTGGAGACCGAGCGTGCCCGGTTGGGCACCGAACTGGAGCGCGCCCACCAGAGGCTGGAGTCCGACCGGGCGGCGGCCGAGGCCGAGCGCGGCCGTCTCACAGCCGAGCTGGAGCGCCTGACCAGCGACCTGGACACCCAGCGCCGCAACGCCGAACTCACCCTCACCGAGGCCAGGGAGGCGGCCTCCGCGCGTCTGTCCGTGGCGGAGGAGGCGCGCGACCGCGCACTGGAGCGTGCCGAGCGGGCGGAGAGCGAGCTCGAAGGCGCGAAGGAGGCCGCGGCTCAGAGTGCCTGATAGGGCACATCTGCGGCCTACGTGCCCTTTCGTCACGGTATTTCGGCTTAGGATGGCCACGTGCGAGATCTGGGAACCACTGGCGAGACCGGCCCGCTGAACCTCGGCGGAGACGAGTCCGCCAAGGCCCCGGAGCGTGTCACGGTGGGTGAGCGACCGCGACCGCGCGTCGACCTCAGGGCGATCTTCGGCCTGGAGTCCGGCCCCTGGGCCTGGACCACCGCGCTCCAGGCGACCGTCGCGATGACCGTCTCCTTCGCCCTGGCCTCGCTGATCTTCGGCCCCCAGATCGGCACGCTCGCCGCCCTGGGCTCCATGACCGTCCTCTACGAGAAGAAGACCCCCTACGCGTACCGCGCCGCCGCCCTGGCCCTGGTGGGTCTGGGGTTCGTCGCGGCGGTGACCGTCAACTCCCTGGCCGCCTCACTCTCCCCATGGGCGGCGGTGGCCTCCATCGGACTGACCGCCGGGATCGCCACCTGGGTGTGCGCCGCCTGGCGGGTGGACAAGCCCGGGACGATGTTCTTCGTGCTGGTCGCCACCATCTCCACCATCGCCCCCGGCGGCCTGGCCGAGGTTCCCCTGCACGCGCTGGTCGCCGCCCTGGGCGCGGCGGTGGGCTGGACCGTGTCGATGTCCGGAGCCCCGCTGCGGGCCCGCCACCCCGAGTACAAGGCGGTGGCCGCGGCCTACCGGGAGCTGGCCACCCTGCTGCGGGCGGTGGGCACCGCAGACCTCGACCACGCCCAGCACGCGGCGTCGGTGGCGCTCGCGGAGGCCTGGCGGATCGTGCTGCTCGGCCAGACGCGCGGCTACCGCACCACGGCCGAGGCCGCGCGCCTGCGGGCGCTGCTGCGCTGGGTCTCCGACATCCACCTGGCCGCGACCCAGGTCTGCATGGCCCGGCCCACCGCGCTGCCCGAACGGGCCGCGGACTTCGCCGACCGGATGGCCCTGGCCGTCGCGGACCCGGCCAGCGCCCCCGATCCGGACTCGCTGGACGACCTTCGCCGGGGCATGCGCCCCCGCTCGCTGGAGGCGCGCCTGTACAACCTGCTGTCGCGCGCGGCCCAGTCCGCGCGACGCGGTTCGGACGAGGAGGAGGACGACAAGCGCACCGCGGACCTCCACGACGACCGCTACCCGGCGCTGTGGAGCTCGCTGCGCTCCAGCCTGAGCGGCGACTCGCTGATCCGCCCGACCGCGCTGCGCATGTGGCTGACGGTGACCCTCGCGGGCGCGTTCGGGCTCTCGATGGGCCTGGACCACTACTACTGGGTGGCCCTGACCACCACGGCGGTCCTCCAGGGCGGCAACGTGGTGCTGACCATGAACCGGTCGGTCCAGCGCTCGCTGGGCACGCTGCTCGGTGTGCTGGGCGGCGTCGCGCTGCTCACCCTCGACCTGCCCCTCGTCGCGGTGATCGTCCTGGCCGGGCTGTTCCAGGGCGCCACCCAGCTGGTGGTGGGACGCAACTTCTTCTACGGGTCGGTGCTGCTGACCCCGATGGCGCTGATGCTGTCGTACACCGCCAACCCCTACCCGGTGGCCGAGCTCGCGGGCTCCAGGATCATCGACACCCTGGCGGGATCGGCCTTCGGCATGGCGGGCTCACTGCTGCTGTGGCGGCGGGCCTCCGCCACCCGGCTGCCACAGGCGATCGCGAACGTGCTGGAGAGCACCCGCCAGTGCATGATGGCGGTGCTGGACCAGGACGTGGAGATCACCGAGGAGCGCCGCTACCGTCTGCGCCGTGACATGCGGGCCGCCCTGGTCAGCCTGCGCGGTGTCTACGACAGCGCGATCGGCGACGTCCCCCGGGCCGCCTCCACGCGTCCGCTGTGGCCGGTGGTGGTGGCCACCCAGCGGATCGGCTACCTGGCCCTGGCCGCCCTGTCGCAGGACCGCAGCCCCGACCCCGCGGGGGCCATCACCCTCCAGCGGGTGGACCTGGCCTTCCACGAGCTCATCTCCGCGATGGAGGAGCGCCGCACCCCGAGGCTGGGCGCCCTGCCGCGCCTGCCCGCCTACCCGAGGATCAACATGGAGCTGCGGGCGCTGGCCAACTCCATGACCAGCGCCGTCGCCCAGGACGAGCGCTCCGCCCAGCAGGAGGCCGAACGTCGGGCCCAGCGCGAGCGGCGCCGAGCCCAGAAGGACGTCGACGCCGACCTCTAGCCCGGCCCCGCGCGGTCGCCCTAGGGAGTGTTTTTTTGGATGCTTTCGCCGGTGGCGGCGGAGCCGCCATCGATGCGAGCGGCCGCCAGGCCATCTCTCGCAAGTCGATGAGCGAAGGCCAGCCCGGGGTTGGCTGTCCGAGCTTCATCGGCGCGGCGAGAGGCAGCCTGGCAACGCGAGCGCGGAATGATCCAAAAAACACGACCTAGGGGACCACGGCGAAGGCGCGCACCGGGAACGCCGCCACTCCCCGCACCTTGGCGGGGACCGCGTGGAACCGGAAGCCCTCCTCCGGCAGCTGGTCGAGGAGGCACAGGTGGGTGACGATCGGGACACCCGCCGCCAGCAGCGCGGCCTGGACGGGGCGGGAGCCCTCGGTGGAGGGCGCGGTGTCGTCGACGCTGACCGAGTCGACGCCGACCAGGGTTGCGCCCGACTCCACCAGGGCCTTGGCGGCGGTCTCGGTCAGGTGCGGATGGTCGAACGAACCGTAGGCCTCGGTGCGCCAGTGCCGGTCCCAGCCGGTACGGACCAGGACGGCCCGCCCGCGCAGGTCGAGCCCCGCGAAGGCCTCGGGACCGATCTGACGTCCCTCGGTGGCGGTGACCACCACTCCGGGGAGGTCCGCGACGCGTTCCAGGTCGAGGTCGGCGGGGTCGGCCCCGTCCCGGTAGCGGTGGGCGGGGATCTCGACGTGGGTGCCGGTGGCCCCCACCATGCTGACGCGGCCGCTGCTGTCTCCGTGGCCGGGGACGGCCCCCGCGACGGTGGTGCTCTCCTCGATCACCGGCCGCGGCAGGCCGGGACACGTGCTCATCCCGTCGGTGATCTGGTGGCTGACGTCGACCAGTTTCGCCATGGCTGTCTTCCTCGTTCGCGTCCGGAGGGGACCCCCGACCTGGATCAGAGGTCTAGACCATAAGCCTAGCGCGCGTGTCCCAGGTCACGGCAGTGGTCGGCGACACCGACTTCGACGAACCCGGCCCCGGCGGATCACCACGAACCCGGATAAGCTCTGGTGGCGCGGTCACGGGCGACCCACCCCCTCGTCGCCGCACACCGCGCTCCCACGCGAGTTCCGCGACCCACCGAGAAGGGGCTACCTGTGTCACCGTACGGAGCGGCCAAGGCCGTCGTCGCACCCGTCACCCGTGTGATGTGGCCCCAGAAGGTGGAGGGCGCGCACCTGGTCCCGGAGGACGGCCCGGTGATCCTGGCCGCCAACCACCTGTCGAACTTCGACCCCCTCTTCCTCGGCCTGGCCTGCCCCCGGCAGGTGCGGTTCATCGCGAAGAAGGAGCTCTTCGACGAGAGCACGTTCCTGCGAAGACTGCTCTCCCGCGCCCTCAGGGCGCTGGGGCCGGTCTCGGTGGACCGCCGTCCCGGACAGAGCTCCCAGGAGGCCATGAACAACAGCGTGGAGGTCATCAAGGGCGGCGAGGTGTTCGGCATTTTCCCCGAGGGCTCCCGCTCCCCCGACGGCCGCCTGTACAAGGGACAGACGGGTCTGGCCTGGCTGGCGTTGAGCACGGGGGCTCCCGTGGTCCCGGTCGCGCTCACCGGCACCGGGCACATCCTTCCCCCCGGCCGCAGGCTTCCGTCCTTCAACCGGGTGGGTGTGCGTTTCGGGGCGCCGGTGGACCTGTCACCCTGGGAGGGCCAGGCGGACAGGGCGAAGGCGCGTCGGGAGTCGACCGACGCGATCATGGGCGCGATCGCGAAGCTGTCCGGACAGGAGCGGATCTCCCGGTACGCTGCCTCAGTCAAGGCGGAGCTCGAACAGCAGTGACTTTCCCCACAGCCCCCACGGGGCTGAATCCCCCTTGACGAGGCGTTGACCCCAGACTGAGGGGCCCTTTCGGTGAGGCCACACACGGCCTCTCGCCTGGATCGCGGCCACGGGGTGGCGATCCGGAGCCTTTCCCCTCCCTGGCGGGGAGAGCAGAATTCCCTACCCTTATAGTAGGTTTTTCCGGTGGTGACATCGGATAGATTAGGCAAGCCTTACCTATGGCGTCCGACCCTGGCGCGAAGACTTGGAGCTGTGCGATGACGCGACCACTGCGAGTGGGAATCGTTGGTGCGGGCCCCGCGGGAATCTACGCCGCGGACCTGCTCACCAAGGACGAGACCCTGTCCTCGTGCGGCACGTCCGTCAGCATCGACATCCTCGACAAGCTGCCGTCCCCCTACGGCCTGGTCCGCTACGGCGTGGCCCCGGACCACCCCCGGATCAAGCAGATCCAGGGGGCCCTGCACAAGATCCTCGACAAGCCGGAGATCACCTTCTACGGCAACGTCGAGTACGGCGTGGACCTCAAGCTGGAGGACCTGCGCCGCCACTACGACGCGGTCGTCTTCGCCACCGGCAGCGACCGCGACCGTCCCCTGGACATCCCCGGCGTCGACCTGCCCGGCAGCCACGGCGCCGCCGACTTCGTCTTCTGGTACGACTCCCACCCGGACGTCGCCCCCTCCTGGCACGTCGACGGCACCAGCGTGGCCGTGATCGGCGCGGGCAACGTGGCCGTGGACGTCGCGCGCATCCTGGCCAAGGACGCCGACGACCTGCTGTCCACCGACATCACCGACAACGTGTACGAGGGTCTGCGCGCCAAGCAGATCACCGACGTGCACGTGTTCGCCCGCCGGGGCATCGCCCAGTGCAAGGCCACCCCGATGGAGCTGCGCGAGCTGGACAAGCAGCCCGGCGTCGAGGTCCTGGTGTACGCCGAGGACTTCGACATGGACGAGGGCAGCCTCCAGGCCTGCGAGGAGTCCAACCAGGTCAAGACCAACGTCAAGGTCCTCCAGAACTGGGCGATCCGGGACGAGCGCGGGGCCGAGCGCCGCCTGCACCTGCACTTCCTGCACTCGCCCGTGGAGATCCTCGGTGAGGACCGGGTCAGCGGTATCCGCACCGAGCGCATGGAGCTGACCGGAGACGGCAGCGTCAAGGGCACCGGCGAGTTCGTGGACACCGAGGTCCAGGCCGTCTACCGGGCCATCGGCTACCTGGGCTCGCCCCTGACCGACCTGCCCTTCGACGAGGACCGGGGGGTCGTCCCCAACTCCGGGGGCCGGGTCCTGGACCTGGACGAGAAGCACGTGGACGGCGTGTACGCCACCGGCTGGATCAAGCGCGGCCCGGTCGGCCTCATCGGCCACACCAAGGGCGACGCCCTGGAGACCGTGACCAACCTCGTGGCCGACCGCGAGGCCTTCACCCCCGCCGCCGAGCCCGACCCGGCGGCCTTCCGGTCCCTGCTCGCCGAGCGCGGTGTCGAGTACACCACCTGGGAGGGCTGGAAGCGCATCGAGGCCCGCGAGGAGGAGCTGGGCGCCGAGCGCGGCCGCAAGCGCCTCAAGCTGCTCAGCCGTGAGGAACAGACCAGCGTCGCACGCCAGGCGTAGCCGCGTGTGAGCTTCCCGGCCGGTCCCGTACCCCTTTGCGGGACCGGCCCTTCGTCTTTACCCGATCTTCGCCATGTGGCACCGTGAGATTGCGCATGGAGCTCTCCCCGGGTTCGTGGAACAACTCCTCGGGCGTATGGGTTAGAGTCACTGTTGGTCGGTGTGGTAGCAAGTGTCCCCCGGGCCTCAACTATTGCCTTCGCGGAATACCGTGTCCGGCACCCGCCCCTCGCGGGTGGGCTGATCGGACGGCCAGGAGCCCCGTTGTGCCCCGCGCCGAGAGGCGACCGCCATGCCGACCTCATCCTCGTGCCCCGCTCCCACCGAGGTGGGAGCGGGGCATCGTGGTATCTCCAGGAAAACGCAACGAAGGACGGTCAGGCGTGGACGAACGGTCCCCCCGGCAGCCGGATTCCTCCGGGCCGCCCGAGGATTCGAACGGTACGGAGGCGCGTCGGTCGCGCCCGGAGAACCCCTACCGCATCCCGGAACGGCCCTCGGCTCCCCGCCCCTCGGACACCGGGAACTTCGGGTTCGAACACCCGCGCCCGGTGGACCCGCCGGTGTCGCCGGTCTCCGAACCCGGGGAGTCGTGGAGCGCTGACGCCGGTCAGCATGGCGGCGGCGAGTCCGCGCCCGGCGACGGTCACGACGGGTCGGACGAACCCTGGGGCACCCCGTACCGGGGTGCGCCCCAGGGGTCCGAACGGGATTCCGTGCCCACCGCCGACGAGCCCCGCGAGCCGTGGGACACTCCCGGCACGCCCTCGTCCCCGAGCTGGGGTTCGTCGCCCGAATCCCGGGCGTCGTCGGAGAACTGGGACGCACCCGAGGCCTCCTCCGACAGCTGGGACGCACCTGCCCCGGCCTCCTCCCGGGACGGCTGGGACGCTCCCGCGTCCCCTCAGGTCACTTCGGAGAGCTGGTCCGGTTCGGCTGAGGAGCAGGAGCCGTGGGGTACCCCGGTCCCGCCCTCGAACGAGGACCCGGCGGACAGCTGGGGGTCGCCCCCGCCGCTCTCCGAGTCGAGCCGTGGATCCACCTCCGAGCCACCGGCGCCGCAGACCTCAGCCAACGGCTGGGACTCCCCCACGACCTCGACCGAAAGCTGGGAGTCGACCACCGACTCACAGGCCACGCGGAACGAGTGGAACGCCCCGTCCGGTCCACAGGCACCAGCCGACACCTGGGGAACCACCGCCCCCTCGACCGAAAGCTGGGGATCAGCCCCCGTCCCCCACGCCACGCGCGAGGAGTGGAACACCCCGTCCGGTCCACAGGCACCAGCCAACGGCTGGGACTCCCCCACGACCTCGACCGAAAGCTGGGAGTCGACCACCGACTCACAGGCCACGCGGAACGAGTGGAACACCTCCTCCGGCCCACAGGCACCAGCCGACACCTGGGGAACCACCGCCCCCTCGACCGAAAGCTGGGGAACCACCGCCCCCTCGACCGAAAGCTGGGGAACCACCGCCCAGGCCTCCGAGCCCGGCTGGGGAACCACCCCCGAGCCGCAGCCCTCGACGGACGGCTGGGGCGCGCCCGCGGATGCGTCGTCTGCGCAGTACGGCTGGGACGCCTCGTCCGGGCCGCAGACGCCCTCGGACAGCTGGGGCACGCCGGTCCCGCCTCCGGGATCGCGCGAGGGCGCGCACGCCTCCGGTGAGGAGCCCCACGAGCCGTGGGGCACCCCGGTCGCACCCGTGCCCAGGGACACCCCCGGGCACGCTCCCCAGGACGGCTGGGCCCGGACGGCCCAGGGCCACGAGCCCGTCGGTCCCCCCGCCGAGTCCTGGGAGACCCCGTACGGGGGCCAGCCCGCCTACCAGGGCGACACCCCCTACCCGGGGTCCGCTCCCGATCAGCACGGCGAGCCCGGGGCACAGGAGCGGAACGGTCAGGGTGCTGGCTACGAGTACCTCTACGGCGGAGCCGGAGCGCCCGACGGACCCGGCGGCCCCGAGGGCCCGCGGGGGCCCGGTGGTCCCGGTGACGACGACGGCTACGACGGCTACGACGGCTACGACCAGGGGCCGCCGCCCAGGAAGTCCCGGCGCGGACTTGTCATCGGCGTGGTCGCGACCGTGGTCGTGCTCGCCCTGGTCGGCGCGGGAGCCGGTTGGTACGTCTACACGCTGCCGCAGCCCGAGGAGGCCACTTCCGAGTTCGAGGCCGCCTGGGAGGAGCAGGACTTCGCCCGTCTGGCCGCCGTCACCACCGGTGACGACGCCGAGGCGATCCTCGGCGGAATCGACTCCGGCCTGGGTGTGGACGGTGTCGACGTCGAGGTCGGCTCCCCCACCACCGACGGCGGCACCGGCAGCGCCCCCTACGAGGTCACGCTGTCGCTGACCAACGCCAGTGACTTCGGCTGGGAGGGTGAGCTCCCGTTGGTGCGGGAGGACGGCGAGTGGCTGGTCGAGTTCTCCCCCGAGGTCGCCTACCCCGGGCTCGGTGAGGGCCAGATCCTCACCCGCACGGCCGTGTGGGGCGAGCGCGGACAGGTCCTGGCCGCCGACGGCACCCGTCTGGACGCCCCGGACGTGTCCGGTTCGATCCAGATGATCGTGGGCGAGCTGGGCGAGGCCGACGAGGACGACGTCGAGCGGCTGGGTCCGGCGTACGACGTGGGTGACACCATCGGCAAGACCGGACTCCAGCGCACCTACGAGGAGCGGCTGGCCGGGGAGGCCGCCACGACCATCGTGATGGTGGACGCGGCCGAGGTCGAGGGCGGCGAGGCTCCGGAGGTCACAGAGGAGAACACCGTCGCCTCCCTGGACGGCTCCGACGGTGAGTCCATCACCACCAGTTTCGACATGGGCGTCCAGAACGCGGCCGCCAACGCGATCATCGACGCCGACGACCCCGCCGGTCTGGTGGCGGTCCGCCCCTCGACCGGTGAGGTCCTGGCGGCGGTGAACGTGCCCGGCGGCTTCAACCGCGCCTTCGAGGGCCAGTACCCGCCGGGGTCGGCCTTCAAGATCGTCACCTACAGCTCGCTCCTGGACAACGGTCTGTCGGTGGACGCCACCATGGACTGCCCGGAGGAGTACGAGCTGGGCGGGTGGCCGTTCCGCAACGCGGGCGGCGGAGAGTACGGCCAGCAGTCGGTGTCGGAGGCGTTCGCGACCTCCTGCAACACCGCGCTGGTGCACGAGATCGGCCAGATCCTGAACCCGGAGACCCTCCAGGCCAGCGCCGAGCAGTTCGGGATGAACGCTCCGCTGGACATCGGTGTCACCACCCAGGAGCCGAGCTTCCCGCCCGTGGACAGCACCACCATGATGGGCGCCCAGGGCATCGGGCAGGGCCAGATCCTCACCTCGCCGCTGCACATGGCGACGGTCCCCGCCGCCGTCGCGGACGGCTCGTGGCGTCAGCCGGTGCTGGTCACCGAGCCCGCCAGGGACGACCTACGCGAGCCCCAGGCGATCGGGAACGCCGAGGCCCTGCGTCCGATGATGCGCGAGGTCATCACGGACGGCACGGCCAAGGACGCCGGATTCCAGGGAGACGTGTTCGGCAAGACCGGCTCCGCCGAGTTCGGCACCGCCGACGACGCCGACGAGGACGACGAACTGCCCACCCACGCGTGGATGGTCGGTTACAAGGGCGACGTGGCCTTCGCCCTCGTGGTCGAGGGTGGCGGAGGCGGTGGGTCGGTCGCCGGCCCGCTGGCCGCCAAGTTCACCAACGCGCTGTAGCCGGGCGCGCGTGTGGCCCCGCTCGGAGACGCTCCGGGCGGGGCCTTCGTCGTGGTGTGGCGCCGGCGGTCAGTCGGCGGGCGCGGGGACGCGGTCCGCTGTGCCGCCCTCCGGCGCCGGTTCGGTGCCCTGTGAGGTCTCCGCGGGGCGTGGAACGTCCGGCTGCGGGGCGCTCGGCGTGAGCACGAACAGCAGGACCAGCAGCCCGGCGGTGAAAGCGGCGATCAGTCCGCAGGCGACCCAGGGCCGCCAACTTCGCAGACCGGGGTCGATGGGGGCGTCGGGATCATCGCTCCCGAAGGCCTCCAGGCGTCCGGCCAGCGCCGGAGCCTCCTCGCTGAGCTGTCGCTCTATTTCCGCGAGGATGCGTCGTTCGTGCTCTCGCAGGGACATGGAACCCTCCTCGGCCATGAGGGAAGGACTGTCGTCACCGGATGTCCTGAGTCTCCCCCGGGTACGGTCCGGATATCCAAGGGTTCGGCGTATTTTCGCACCGCATTTCACTGTTGATGGCAGATAAAGCGATTTGTTCCATGATGTGAGAACCGCGTTCCGCCCCGGGGCGCCTCCGCTCAGTCCGGGTAGCACTCCACCTCGGCGGCCTTGACCCCCGCCCAGACCGTGTCCCCCCGGGCCAGCCCCAGCTCGGCCAGGGCGGCGGGGGTGATGTCCGCCACCAGGGAGAGCGGCCCCGTCAGGTGCACGCGGACCTGGTCGCCGAAGCGCTCGATCCCCTCCACTGTCAGCCGCCACACGTTGCGCGTGCTGCCATGGGGGTGCTCCGGGTACAGGGCCACCGCGCGCGGCGGGAAGGCCACCAGGGCGGGGCCCTCGTGCGGTTCGCGCACCGCGACCCGGGCGACGCCGTCCCCGTCCGGACCGGCCGCCAGGGCGACCGACTCCCCCTCGCCCCGACCACGGAAGAGGTTGAGCCCCACCAGGCGGGCGACGTAGGAGGTGCGCGGGCGCCGGGCCACCTCGGCGGGTTCACCACGCTGCACGACCCGGCCCGACTCGATCACGGCGATACGGTCGGCCAGAACCATGGCGTCCAGGGGGTCGTGGGTGACCAGGACCGTCACACCGTCGAAGTCCTCCAGAAGGTGGCGCAGCCTGGCCCGGACGTCGATCCGGGTGCTGGCGTCCAGGGCCGCCATCGGTTCGTCCAGCAGCAGCAG
Source organism: Nocardiopsis eucommiae (assembly GCF_965344335.1). Classification (NCBI taxonomy): domain Bacteria; kingdom Bacillati; phylum Actinomycetota; class Actinomycetes; order Streptosporangiales; family Nocardiopsidaceae; genus Nocardiopsis; species Nocardiopsis eucommiae. The sequence continues at coordinate 27,726 of NZ_CBDRIY010000025.1, read as the reverse complement.
GCGCGGCCGGACCGCCAGGGCACGGGCCAGCGCCACCCGCTGTGCCTGGCCTCCGGACAGCTGCCGGGGCCGCGCGTGGGCGTGGTCGGCCAGGTCCATGTGGTCCAGCAGTTCGGCGGCGCGGGAGCGCGCCTCGGTCCTGCCCGCTCCCTGGCAGCGCGGTCCGAAGGCGACGTTGTCCAGGGCGCTGAGGTGCTCGAAGAGCAGGTAGTCCTGGAAGACCATGCCGATGGGCCGGTGCTCGACGGCGGTGGCGGTCTCGTCGACGCCGTCCACCCGGACGTGTCCCCCGGAGAGCGGGACCAGCCCGGCCAGGGCGCGCAGCGCGGACGACTTGCCCGCCCCGTTGGGGCCGAGCAGGGCGACGATCTCCCCCGGTTCCGCGGACAGGGTCACGTCCAGGGCGAAGGCGCCCCGGGTGAGGCGCAGGTCGGCGTCGAGCCCGCGGGCGGTGGTCGGGGCGGTGGGCCTCACGAGGCGTTCACCCACCTTTCGCGCAGGGTGGCCAGGACCACCAGGGACACCAGGAGCAGGACGAGGCTGAGCACGATGGCGGCCTCGGGGTCGCGCTGCATGGCCATGTAGACGGCCAGCGGCATGGTCTGGGTGGCGCCGGGGAAGTTCCCGGCGAAGGTGATGGTCGCGCCGAACTCACCGAGGGCGCGCGCCCAGCAGAGCACGGCCCCCGCCCCGATCCCGGGCAGCACCATCGGCAGGGTGACGCGGGTGAAGACGGTCACGCGGTCGGCGCCCAGGGTGGCGGCGGCCTCCTCATAGCGGCGGTCCGCACCGCGCAGGGCTCCCTCCACGCTGATCACGAGGAACGGCATGGCCACGAACACCTGCGCGATGACCACGGCGGCGGGCGTGAACGGCAGGGTGAGCCCGAACCAGGCGTCCAGGTACCGGCCCACCAGACCGTTGCGGCCCAGCACCAGCAGCAGGGCCACACCGCCCACCACGGGCGGGATCACCAGGGGGACGGTCACCAGGGCCCGGACGAACCTGCGGCCGGGGAACTCGGTGCGGGCCAGCAGCCAGGCGAGGGGGACTCCGAGCAGGAGCGAGACGACGGTGGCCACGGTGGCGGTGGACAGCGACAGCCACAGGGCCGCGAGCACGGTGGGGTCGGTGACGCGGGCGCCCATGGTGGGCCAGGGCGCGCGGACCAGCATCCCGGCGAAGGGCAGGACGAGGAAGAGCACGCCCGCGACGGCGGGGACGACCAGGATCCAGGGGACCCGCCCGGACTTCGGGCGCGGGGCCCGCCCGGACTTCGGGCGCGGGGCCCGCCCGCGCGAGGCGGGCCCGGAGCGGCCGGGTGTCGCGGCGCTCACGGTGTGCCGAAGCCCGCGTCCCGGAGGACGGCCGCGCCCTCGTCGGAGGTGACCGCCTCGACCCACGCGCTGGCGAGCGCGGAGTCGCCGGAACTCGACAGTACGCCGATCGGATAGTCGTTCACGGCCTCCTCGGCCTCGGGGAACTCCAGTCCCTCGACCCGGTCCCCCGAGGAGATGACGTCCGTGGAGTAGACCAGGCCCGCGTCCACCTCACCCAGTTCGACCTTGGTGAGGACGGCGCGGACGTCCTCCTCGTAGGTGACCGGGGTGACGTCCAGGCCGGAGGCGTCCAGCGCGGCCGTGGTCGCGGCCCCGCAGGGCACCTCCTCGGCGCAGAAGGCCACCTGCACGCCGTCGTCCGCGAGGTCGGCCAGGTTCTCGATCCCGGCGGGATTGTCCGGCGGCACGGCGATCCGCAGGGTGTTGGTGACGAAGACCAGCCCGTCCTCGCCGTGTTCGGCCGCCCAGTCGGCGTTCAGGCCCTCGCCCGCGACCACCTGTTCCATGGTGGCGGTGTTGGCGGCGGCGAACACGTCTGCGGGTGCCCCGGAGTTGATCTGCTGGGCCAGCTCGCTGCTGCCCGCGAAGTTGAAGGTGACCTCGACGTCGGGGTGCCGGTCCCGGAAGTCCTCCGCGATCTCGGTGAAGACGTCGGTGAGGGAGGCGGCGGCGAAGACGGTGAGCTCCCCGGTGAGGGCCCCCGCGGAGTCGGCGCCGTCACCGGGCTCGGTGTCCTCGGCGCCACAGGCGGTCAGGACGACGCAGAGGGCCGCGACGGCGGCGAGCCCGGACGCTGGGGGACGGTGGCCGGTGCGGTGGGGGACGCTCTCACGCATGGAGTTCTCCGGTGGTCTCGACGATGACGTTGGTGGACTTCACGACGGCCGTGGCCGCGCTCCCGATCTCCAGGCCGAGCTCGTCGGCCGCCTCGCGGCTCATCAGGGAGACCACCCGGTGCGGTCCGGCCTGGATCTCGACGCTGGCCATGACCTGGTCGCGGACCACCTGGGTGACCAGACCGCGGAAGCGGTTGCGCGCGGAGGAGACGCGGCGGCCCGGGTCCTCGTCGGCCCCGGCCCGCATGAACGCGGCGAGCTCGGCGCCGTCCACGTGACGGCGGCCGGAGGCGTCACGGGTGGCGGCCAGGCGGCCGGAGTCCACCCATCGGCGCACGGTGTCGGCGCTGACGCCGAGCAGGTCGGCGGCCTCGCTGATCTGGAAGGTCGGCATGGGAAAGAACCTACTACTCGCACATACGAGGTTTTGACGTACTTGGACCTGGCAAATCATAGCTTCGTGGCCCGTATTCGGCGAATATGCCAGACGGAGCCCGACGCGCGACAGGCGGGACCGGGGGCGGGCAGGTCCGGAGGTGGACCCCCGGACACACGAGAACGGGCCCGCCCCCCGTGTGGGGAGCGGACCCGTCGGCCCCGTCGGTTCGGAGGTCAGCCGCGCGGGGCGGCGATCTCGCTGACCGGGCCCTCGGCCCGGTAGTCGTCCAGGGCGGTGACCACGTATCCGGCGCCGTCGTCCAGCGGCTCGGTGTCGGTCAGCGTGGGCTCACCGGTCATGCCGACCAGGTTCTCCGGGGCGAGCGCGGCGCAGTAGGCCTCCTCGTCACCGGCCTCCAGCGCTCGGGCGGCCTCGGCGGGCAGACGGTAGACCGCGTAGAAACGGGCGTCGTCGATGGCCTGCCACTCCACCTTCACCTCACCGTCCCCGACCTCGGCCGAGACCTCGGTGGGAGCGCCGACCCGGGGGCCGTCGTCCTCGGGTGACTCGATCACCGGAGGCAGCGCGGGCTGGGCGTAGTGGGACTCCTTCAGGTGGTCCACCGCGTCCGGGTTGTCGCGCATGCTCTTGATGGAGAAGTAGACGTCACCGGAGACCTCGTCGAGCCCGCCCGAGTAGTCGAGCTGGGTGCTCAGCGCGTCGTCGTCGGTCCAGCCGCTCTCCCCGAGACGGTAGGCGCCCTGGCCCACGTACAGGTCCACGTCGGTGCCCTCGACCTCGTTGGCCCACCAGTCGGTCATGGCCTCGTAGTCGGCGGTGGAGAAGCCCCGCTCCCAGTACAGCTGGGGCGCGACGTAGTCCACGGTCCCCTCCTGGATCCAGGTGCGGGTGTCCGCGTACTGCGCGTCGTAGGACTGCAGGCCCGAGCTGGGCGAGCCCGACGCGTCGGTGCTGTCGTTGCGCCAGATGCCGAACGGGGAGACGCCGAAGCTCACCCACGGCTTGGTCTCCTGGATCTGGCCGTGCACGTCGCGCATGAGCTGGTCGACGTTGTCACGCCGCCAGTCGCCCCGGTCGTCGAAGTCGCCCCCGTGCTCCTCCCAGGTGGCGTCGTCGTCGAAGGTCGCGCCCTCCTGCGGGTACGGGTAGAAGAAGTCGTCGAAGTGCATGCCGTCGACGTCGTAGCGTTCGACGACGTCCATGATGACGGAGGTGACCCACTCCCGGACCTCGGGGTTGCCCGGGTCCACGTAGGCCTCCTTGCCGAAGTCCACCAGCCAGTCGGGGTTCTGCTTGACGGGGTGGTCGTCGGCGAGGTTCTCGACGTCGGGGTCCTGGAGGCCGACCCGGTACGGGTTGAACCAGGCGTGCAGCTCCAGGCCGCGCTTGTGCGCCTCCTCCACCGCGTACTCCAGCGGGTCGTACCCCGGGTCGCCGCCCTGCTCACCGGTGAGGTAGCGCGCCCACGGTTCGAGCTCGGACTCGTACACGGCGTCTGCGGTGGGCCGGGCGTGCAGGAACACGGCGTTGAGGCCCATGTCGACGGACTCGTCGAGCCACTCGTCGAGTTCGGCCTTCTGCTCGTCGGCAGAGAGGCCCGGCTCGGAGGGCCAGTCGATGTTACGGACGGTGGTGAGCCAGGCGCCGCGCATCTGACGCTTGTCGTCGTCGGTCCCGCACTGGGCGGGCGCGGCGATGCCCTCGCCACCGGGGACGGCGGCCTCGGCTCCCGCCTCGGGGCCACCCTCCTTAGCGGAGCACCCCGCCAGCAGCACCGCGGCCGCCGCGGCGGCCGCCGCCCATCGCACTCCGGCTCGCGGCGTACCCACGTCCCGTGCCTTCGAACGCATCAACAACAGATCTCCTTCGGGAGGTCCGCGTGTCGCCGTCCGCTTGGCGCCACGCCGCGAACCACAGTAGGGCAAGATGTCAATTTTCGGACACGATTCGGCCATAATGTGGATAACGTCGCACGCGGTGCTCAACGGGAATCTTTTGCCAGGTCAACGAAGCACCGCCGGGGCGGCGCTTCCGGCAGGCCACACCCCGGTCCGGGCAAAGTTCTCCCCCGGGGCCACGACGAGGCCGGGGAACGGTCCCACCGTGAAACGCCCTGACGGGACCGACCCGGGACACGACGTCCCAGGCCACGTCCTAGAATCGAGTCCCGTGAACGCCGTGCCGCACCCCCAGAAGCAGAGCCATCCGAACCCCGACGCCAGGAAGCTGTTCGTCCGCACCGTCGCCCTGCGTGACCGCGCCGACAGCAGTCTGGTCCGACGTCTTCCCGACGGGGTACCGCTCGCCTGGCTGTCGGGGGACGACGGCATCGTGGGCTGGGGCGAGGCCGCCCGGCTGGAGTGCGCACCGCTTCCGGAGGGCACCGCGCCCACCGACACCAGCCGGTTCGACGAGGCGGCGCGCTGGTTCGACGCCCTGCTGGAGCGCGCCGAGGTCGAGGACGAGGTCGACCTGCCCGGCACGGGACTGGTCACCTTCGGCACGTTCACGTTCGCGCCCACCTCCGCGGGTTCGACGCTGATCGTGCCGCGTGTGGTCGTGGGCCGCCGTGCCGGGCGCACCTGGTTGACCACCGTCACCGACGAGCCCGGCACCCATCCCGAGGAACTGCTGCGTCCCGGTTCCGCGCCGCGTCCCGTCGGCCCCGTGCGGTGGCGTCCCGGTTCGCTGACCCGCGAGGAGTGGATGGGCGCCGTGGCCGGGACGGTCGCGCGCATCCGCGCCGGTGAACTGGAGAAGGCCGTACTGGCCCGGGACTCCTTCGCCGACGCCGACGCCCCCGTCGACGTGCGCGTGCTGTTGGAGAGGCTGCGCACCCGCTTCCCCGCCTGCTTCACGTTCTCCGTGGGCGGCATGGTCGGCGCCACCCCCGAACTCCTCCTGCGCCGTGAGGGCGACCAGCTCACCTCCCTGGTCCTGGCCGGGACCCGTCCCCGGGGCGAGGACACCGAGTCCGACCAGCGCCTGGGTCAGGAGATGCTGGCCTCCGCCAAGGACGTCGAGGAGCACGGGCTGGCGGTGGACTCCCTGCGGGCCGCCCTGGAGCCACTCTCCGAGGAGCTGGTGGTCCCGGCCTGGCCGCACCTGCTCAGACTCGCCAACGTGCAGCACCTGGCCACGCGCGCGCACGCCCGCCTCTCCCCGGAGGTGTCCGCCCTGGACGCGGTGGCGGCGCTGCACCCCACGGCCGCCGTGGGCGGTACCCCCACCGCGACGGCGATGCGCCTCATCGCGGAGGTGGAGGGCATGGACCGGGGCGGATACGCCGGGCCGGTGGGCTGGCTGGACGGCGCGGGCAACTCCGAGTGGGGGATCGCGCTGCGCTGTGCCCACGTGGACGGCGCCCACGCGCGCCTGTACGCGGGCGGGGGGATCGTGGCCGGTTCGGACCCGGTCTCGGAGGTGGCCGAGGCCGAGTCGAAGTTCCGGGTGATGCGTGAGGCCCTGACCGACCCCGAGGCCTGAGCCCCGGGGCCAGCCCTGGCCAGGGCTCGGGGGCCGGAGGCCGGGGCCCGTTCCCCGGCCGGGTACGCGCGGTCGGCGGTTCACACGGGGGAAACACGGGCACGGCAGGCTCGCGGTATGCACGTCACACTGGTCCCCTGGGACGATCCCGACGCCGTCGCGCTCCGCCTCGGCCAGCGGCGGGAGATCGCCGCACGCTACGCCACCCCGGACTCCGAGCCGGGGACCCCGCCCTCCGCCGACGACATCGCGGTGTTCGCGGTGGTGCGCGACGACGACGGCACCGCCGTGGGCTGCGGCGGCCTGCGGGACCTGGGTGACGGACGCGGCGAGGTCAAGCGCATGTTCGTGCGACCGGAGAGCCGGGGCTCGGGCGCGTCGGGGGCCCTGCTGAGCGTCCTGGAGGGGTGGGCCCGCGAGCGGGGCTGGACGTGTCTGCGTCTGGAGACCGGCGACCGCCAGCCGGACGCGGTGCGGTTCTACACGAAGGCCGGGTACGGCCCCATCGCCGCCTTCGGCGCCTACGCGGACGCCCCCGGCTCACTGTGCTTCGAGCGGGCCCTGTGAGGCGCCGGCCCGTGTGAGGCGCCCGCACGAGGAACCGGCCCCGGTTCCTCCCCCACGACGGAGGGAACCGGGGCCGGTGGTCTGCTCCGGGCCGACACGGCCCGGTCGCACCCTCCGGGTGCGGTGATCAGGTGCCGATGTCGCGGCCGCCCTTGTGCCAGGCGCACACCACGGACGGGCGGGGGAAGTCCCCGTCCGGCCAGAGGCTGGTCGGCTGCTCGACCGTGCCGTTCTCGCCCGGGTGCTGCGGCGCGAGGAAGACGGTCTTCTGGTCCTCGGTGATCAGCGGGCCGCACGTCTCGGCCTCGACCGGGACGGTGGCGAAGGTCCGCAGTTCGCCACGGAAGCGGCCCTCGACCGGGACCACGTGCAGGGCGTCGTTGATGCCCAGGCTGCCCGGCTGTCCGTCGGTGGAGATCCACAGGTTGCCGTGCTTGTCGAAGGCCACGTTGTCGGGCGCCGAGATCGGCATGACCCTGGACTTGTCGAACCCGGCGAAGTAGGTGGACTCGTCCTCGGGGTCGCCGCAGACGATCGGCACGATCCAGGTGAACGTGGTGGCCCCGGAGTCGGAACCGTCCTCGATGATCTCCAGGACGTGTCCGAACTTGTTGGGGCCGCGCGGGTTGGGTTCGTCGGCCTGGCCGGGCTCACGCGCGCTGTTGTTGGTCAGCGCGCAGTAGACCTTGCCGGTCACCGGGCTGGGCTCGAAGTCCTCGGGGCGGTCCATCTTGGTGGGGCCGACCCGGTCGGCGGCCAGACGGGTGTGGATCAGCACCTCCGCCACGGAGAAGCCCTCCACGAAGCTCTCGGTGTCGGTGCAGAGCGGGATCCACTCGCCGGTGCCGTCGAACTCGCCGTCGGAGGGCAGCGCGCCCGTGCCGTCGATCTCGTCGGAGGGGCTGTTGCCCTCCAGCCGGGCCACGTAGAGCGTGCCGGAGTCCAGCAGCGTCATGTTGTGTCTGCGGGAGCCCTCGACGTACTTCTTGGCGCTGACGAACTTATAGATGTAGTCGAAGCGCTCGTCGTCACCCATGTACGCGGCCACGCGGCCGTCCTCGGTGAGGTTGACGTTGGCGCCCTCGTGCTTGAAGCGGCCCAGCATGGTGCGCTTGGCCGGGGTGGAGTCGGGGTCGTGCGGGTCGATCTCCACGATGTAGCCGAAGCGGTGCGCCTCGTTGGGGTGCTTGGAGAGGTCGAAGCGCTCGTCCACGCGGTCCCAGCGGCGCCCTCCACGGCTGGTGGAGAAGCCGTAGCGGGCGTAGGGCTCGGTGTCGGGTGCGGCGACGAAGTACTGGTTGTAGTTCTCCTCGCCGCTGAGGATGGTGCCCCAGGGGGTGGTGCCGCCCGCGCAGTTGTTGAGCATGCCCAGGACCCGCGTGCCCTCGGGGTCGGCCTCGGTGCGCAGCAGTTCGTCCCCGGCGGCGGGGCCGGTGAGCCGGAACTCCGTGCCGAGGTGGACGCGCCGGTTGAAGGCCCGTTCGCCTTCGGAGAGCACCCACTGGCCGGTGCCGTCCACCCGGTCCAGTTCCACCACGGAACCGCCGTGGGCGGCCATCGCCACGCGGATCCACTCGAGGTCGGCGTCCGCGCCGTCGGAGTAGCCGCGGAACATCAGTTCCTCGTTGGTGTACTCGTGGTTGACCCACAACAGGCCGCTGTCGTCGTCCAGCGGAAGGAAGCCGACGTAGTCGCAGTTGTAGCCGAACTGCCGCTCCTGGGCCTCGGCGGTCTGGTTGTCGAAGTCGAACTCCGGGGCGTCGGGCAGGACGGGGTCGCCCCAGCGCACGATCACGTGGTGGTCGTAGCCCTCGGGGACCGTGACCGCGTCGAGGTTGTTGGGCTGGACGCTCTTGAAGGTGGGGCGGGGCGAGGGGTGCGGTCGGCCGGGGCCTCTGTCCGCGGCGGCCGGGCTCAGGGCGGCCAGGCCGAGGGCGCCGGCTCCGGCGCCGACCGCCGCTCCCCTGAGCGCGGTGCGCCGGGAGAGCACGCCCTGGAAGATGTCACCGAAGTACGCGTTGTCGCTCCTGTTGGGAGCGGGGTGGAAGCAGGCGTTGCCGCACCGGTACTCGCAGGTCTTGGGGGAACGTCCTCCTCCGACTCCGAGCAGGGGCAGGAGGCGGCGGCGGGGCGCGGATGGGGTCACACGTTCTCCTCGGGGATCGTGACCGCTCACGCGCCCCGTCGGGCTGCGGGGCTCCGCTCGGAGGCGCGACAGCGATCGTGCAGGAGGTCCTGCCTGGTCGCTCACGACCTTGGCCGAGTTTTCACACGCGATGGTGAAACCCGGGTGAACGCGTCGACAACTCCCCAGGCACGCCCGGGGGCATCACCCAGCAAAGTCGTACGAACACACACCGTCGGACCACTTGTGGTGATCCTCGCCTACCGACTCGATCACGTCCAGATGCCTCGCCCGGCGTCGCGGGTGTCTTCTGACGATCTGACCGCATGTGTCACGCCACATGTGCCCCATGCCTCCCCTGAGCCAGTCGCGCTCGAAGCGGTACGTCCCTCCTCGACGGCTCGGCGGGTCAGCGTCCCGCGCGGCCCACGGGGACCACGAGCGGGCCTCCGGAGACCGGGTCCTCGGTGACGACGGCCTCCAGGTCGAAGGCCTCGCGCAGCAGTGCGGGGGTGAGCACCTCGGCGGGCGTCCCGCTGGCCACCACCCGACCGTCACGCATGGTGATGATGGTGTCCGCGTAGCGGGCCGCGAGGTTGAGGTCGTGCAGGACCATCACGATGGTGCGGCCGCCCTGCCGGTGCAGGTCGCGGACGAGGTCCAGGACGTCCACCTGGTGGACCAGGTCCAGGAACGTGGTGGGCTCGTCCAGCAGCAGCAGGTCCGTGCCCTGGGCCAGGACCATGGAGATCCACGCGCGCTGGCGCTGGCCGCCGGACAGCTCCTGGAGCGGGGTGTCGGCCAGCTCCAGGAGGCCGGTCCGTTCCAGGGCGGTGGAGACGGCCCGGTGGTCGTCCCCCGACCACTGCCGGTACCACTTCTGGGAGGGGTGACGCCCGCGCGCGACGAGGTCCGCGACGGTGAGGCCGTCGGGGGCGGTCGGCTGCTGCGGCAGGACCCCCAGCACCTGGGCCACCTCCCGTGTGGGCACCCGGTGGATGTCGCGGCCGTCGAGCTCCACCACACCGGCGCGTGGGCGCATGAGGCGGCCCAGGGCGCGGAGCATGGTGGACTTCCCGCAGCCGTTGGGTCCGATCACGCAGGTGACGGTGCCCTCGACGATGTCGGCGTCCAGACCGTCGACGATGGTGCGTTCGTCGTAGGCCAGGGTGAGGCCGCGGGCGCTCAGCCGCGCCCTGGGCGCGTCGGCCATGGCGGGCGCCGTGTCCGGGAGCGGGCTCGGGTGGGTCTGTTCGGTGGTCACGCCTGGACCTTTCGGTTGCCGCGGACGAGGAGGTACACGAGGTAGAGGGCGCCCAGGCAGCCGGTGACGATGCCGACGGGGAGCTGGACGGTGCCGAAGAGGTTGCGGGCCACGAGGTCGGCCCCGGCCACCAGGGCGGCCCCGACCAGGGCCGAGAGCAGGACCGGCGGCCGTGCCGCGCGACCCAGTCTCAGGGCGATCTGCGGGGCCGCCAGCGACACGAAGAGGATGGGCCCGGCCGCCGAGGTGCCGAACGCGGCGAGGAGCACGGCCAGCGCGAGCATGCCCGTGCGGGCGGCCTCCACGCGCACACCGAGGCTGCGGGTGACGTCGTCGTCGAAGGAGAGGGCGTCCAGCGTGCGCGCACCGGCCAGGGCCAGCGGCAGCAGGACGGCGAGGGCGACCGCCACGGGCAGGGCGTGGGTCCAGGTGCGCATGGAGAGGCTGCCCGCGATCCACACCATGGCCCGGCCGCTGTCGTTGACCTCCCCGAGGGTGAGCATCCAGAGGGTGACGTTCATCAGGACGGTGGACACGCCCACGCCCACCAGCAGGAGGCGGAAGCCGTCGACGCCGCCGCGCCAGGCCAGCCCGTAGCAGAGCGCCCCGGCGGCCAGGCCGCCGATCAGCGCCAGCGCGGGGACCCCGATCTGGGCGAGGGGGCCGCTGACGATCCCGTAGCTGCCGCCGAAGGCCATCACCGCCACCACGCCCGCGCTGGCGCCGTGGGTGACCCCGAGCAGGTCGGGGCTGGCCAGCGGGTTACGCATGATCGCCTGGGTGATGGCTCCGGCGGCGGCCAGCGCCGCGCCCGCGAGCAGGCCGACCACCACGCGCGGCATCCGCACCCGCCAGATGGTGAAGTACTCGTCGTAGCTGGTGCCGACGACGTTGGCCCACACCTGGCCGGGGGCGACGAAGACGTCCCCGACGGAGAGGTTGAGCCCGGTCAGGGCCACGACCACCACGGCGGTGAGCGTCGCGACGGCGACCAGGCGCGGGCGGAGCGGGACCGTGACGGGGCCGAGGGTGATCGCCCGGGCCCGGCGTGCCAGGGGGTCGCGCGGGGGCGGGGGGTCGAGGGTGGCGGTCACAGCGCGAACAACCTCCGGCGGCGGACGACGTGGATGAAGAAGGGGGCGCCGACCAGGGCGAGGACCACCCCGACCTGGAGTTCGCCGGGCGGGGCGAGGAACCGGCCGAGGATGTCGGCGGCGAGGAGGAGGACCGCGCCCATGAGGGCCGAGTAGGGGATCAGCCAGCGGTAGTCGGCGCCGACGATGCCCCGTGCCAGGTGCGGGACGATGAGGCCGACGAAGGCGATGGGACCGCAGGCCGCGACGGTGATGCCGGTCAGGAGGGTGATGGCGGCCAGGCCGACGAGGCGGGCCCGTCCGATGCGGAACCCCAGGGCGCGGGCGGTGTCCTCGCCCAGGGCCAGGGCGTTGAGGGCACGGGCGTTGACCAGGGCGAGCACGGCGCCGACGAGGACGACGGGGACCATCTGGGGGATGATCGACGGGTCGCGGCCGGAGAGGGATCCGACCCTCCAGAACCGGAAGTTCTCCATGGTGGACTGGTCGAGCAGGACCAGCCCGGAGGCGATCGAGTAGGCCATCCAACTGATGGCGGTTCCGGCGAGCGCCAGGGTGACGGGGGTGGGTCCGCGTCCGGGGACCGAGGCCACCGCGTACACGACGACCACGGCGGCACCGGCCCCGGCGAAGGCGAACCAGGCCTGGGTGTGCAGGGCGGTGACACCGAAGAAGTGGATGCCCGCCACGACGGCGAGGGCGGCGCCGAAGGTCACCCCGAGGATGCTGGGGTCGCCCAGGGGGTTGCGGGTGTGGCCCTGCATGAGGGCGCCGCCGAGGCCGAGGCTGATCCCGGCCAGGAGGCCGAGCACGGTGCGGGGCAGGCGGATCTCGTTGACGATCGTGTCGGCCTCGGGCCCCGCGCCGGTCGTCAGGGCCTGCCAGACGGTGACGGGGTCGAGGGTGCGGGCGCCCACGAGCACGCTGGCGGCGAGGGCGACGGCGAGCAGCGATGTGAGCAGCACCAGGCCGCCCAGTCGGCGCGATCGTCGGGCGTCGACGGCGGAACGCGCCGGTTCCCGGGAACGCGTTGCCCCGCCCGCTTCCTGGGTCGGGACTGTGGTCCGGCTCACCCGGCCTCCCCTCAGAGAAAAGGCCAGGCAGACCTAAGTTAGGTTTGCCTAGCCACACTTGGATGATCTAAGTTTGCCACGGTTCACACCAGAGAGTCACCCCGTCCGACCGTTCGTCAAGTTCCGGCAGCTCGTCGCGGCAACCTCGACGGAGCGGCACCGGGACCACCCACACCCCTTCGGGAGCCCCCACCATGAACCACCCCCTCCTCCCCCGCCGCCCGGGGCTGGCCGCGCTGGCGGCGGTCTCCTCACTGGCGCTGCTCACCGCGTGCGGCGCGGCCGGCCCCGGCGAGGACGCCGACGGCGGTGACGGCTCCGGCGACGGCGGGTCCGCCGAGGGATTCCCCCTCACCGTCGACCACGCCATGGGTTCCACCGAGATCCCGGCCGCCCCCGAGCGGGTGCTGCCGCTGGACTTCACGTACGTGGACGCCACCCTCGCCCTGGGCGGGAACGTGGTGGGCTACACGCAGATCGCGGAGAACCAGGACGGTCTGCCCGAGTACCTGTTCGAGAGCGACTGGAACACCGGCGACGCCGACGGGGCCGAGTCGGTCGGACTGCTGTGGGAGATCAGCCCCGAGCTGGTCGCCCAGACCCGGCCGGACCTGATCCTGTCCGCCGAGGTCCGCCACGGCGACGGCTACGACCAGCTCGCCGAGGTCGCGCCCACCGTGATGTCCGAGGACACCGGCGTCTCCTGGAAGGACAACCTGCGCCTGACCGGCGCGGCCCTGGGCCAGTCCGAGGAGGCCGAGCGCCTGATCACCGAGTTCGAGGACCGCGCGGCCGCCATCGGGGAGGAGATCGCCGAGACCCACGACGGAGGGGCCCCCACGGTGTCCGTGGTCCGCTTCGCCGGGGACGCCGAGGGCGTGCGCCTGTACACGCGCAACTCCTACGTGGGAGTGATCCTGGACGACCTGGGCCTGCCCGCCGGCGAGCACACCGAGACCGACTCCGAGGAGATCGCGACCTACCACAGCCCCGAGCGCCTGCTCGACCTGGAGGCCGACCGGATCCTGGTGGCCACCTACGACGACGGCGCGGGCGAGGTGGACGAGTCCAAGGACGACTACGTCACCAACCCGCTGTGGGACCAGCTGGAGGGCGAGAAGACCGACGTGGACGACGACTACTGGATGTCCGGCGTGGGCCTGATCTCCGCTCACGCGGTCCTCGACGACGTGGCCGAGGTCTTCGACGTCGACCCCCGGAACTGACCACCCTCGCGGGGCCCGGGCTCCGGGCCCCCCTGCCCTGCCCTGACCCGCGCACAGTCCGTGCGCGGACCATGACACGCCGAGAGGGAACCACCATGGAACCGCCCCGCTCCTTCGAGCACACGCCCGCCCTGTCCGCCGACGTCCTCCCGGAGGCGGTCCGCCGGGCCGCCCTGGAACTGGCGGCCTCCCCCGGTTCCGGGTACGTCTACGACCCGGCCCTGGCCGCCGACCGCGTGCGCACGCTGCGCGCGGCCCTGCCGGACTGGGCCCGCGTGTACTTCGCGGTGAAGTCCAACGGGTTCGCCCCGGTGCTGTCGCACCTGTCCGAGGCCGTGGACGGGTTCGAGGCGGCGTCGTTGAGCGAGGCCCGCACGGCCCTGGCCGCCCTGCGCGAACGGGAGGGGTCCGAGGGCGCCGACGGCGGTTCCGCCCGCGGCGAGCGGATCGCGGTGAGCGGTCCGGGCAAGACCCCGGAGATGCTCTCGGGCCTGGCCCGGCTGCGGGCCGAGCGGGGCGCCGACGTGGTGGTCAACGTCGAGAGCGAACTGGAGCTGCACCGGACCGCCGCCGCGGCCCGTGCGGCGGACGTCGTGCTCCCGGTGACGCTGCGCGTGAATCCCGAGCGGGTGCCGGTGAGCGGGTCCCTGGTGATGGGCGGCGCGCCGAGCCCCTTCGGTCTGCCCGAGCCCCGGGTTCCGGAGGCGGTGGCGACCGCGATGTCGCTGCCCGAGCTGGACCTGGTGGGGTTCCACGTCCACGCGGTGAGCGGCAACACCGACGCCGTGGCGCACGCCGCCTACGTGCTCTGGTGCCTGGAGTGGGCGGCGGAGACCGCCAAGCGCCACGGCGTGGACCTGCGTGTGGTGGACGTGGGCGGGGGGCTCGGGGTGCCGTTCGAGGAGGGTGACGGTGAGTTCGACCTCGCCGCCCTGGGCGCGGCCCTGACCGCGCTGCCCGACCCGGGGGTGGAGGTGGTGTTCGAGCCCGGCCGGTGGATCGCCGCGCCGACCGGCTGGTACGCGGCTCGGGTGACCGACGTGAAGTCGGCCTACGGCGAGCACTTCGCGGTGGTGCGCGGCGGCATCAACCAGTTCCAACTGCCCACCTCCTGGGAGATCAGGCACAACTTCGCCGTCGTGGAGGGCGGGGACTGGCCCCGGGACCTGCCGCGCCCCGGGGTGGAGGGTGTCTCGGTGACGGTCTCAGGAGAGCTGTGTACACCCGAGGACGTGCTGGCCAGGGACGTGCGGGTGGCGTCGCTGCGTGCGGGTGACGTGGTGGTCTTCCCCAACGCGGGCGCCTACGGCCACGAGTTCGCGATGCCCGCGTTCCTGGCGCATCCGGGTGCGCCGAGGAGGACGGTCGACACCCGCCGCACCCGCGCCCAAACGTGAACTTGAGCACTCCGACGGAGCATTGACTTGATTAGGTTAGCCTGCCCTAATTGAACCCGGCCACACCACGTCACCGAAACACCACGGTCGTTCCGGCGACACACCCACTCCCCCGCGGCACCCCGAGGACCCCGACGAAAGAGCGCCCCCGATGCCCGTGACACCCGCTCCCACGTCCGCACCAGCGCCGGATGCCCAGTGGCACCTGGAGAACCTCCGGGGCCACGACGTCCAGGCCGACCCGAAGCCCTGGATCCAGGCCTACGAGACGGTCTACGCCGACTCCCTGCACCTGCCCGACCACCGGGAGCCCACCTTCGGCGAACGCCTGGCGTTCAGCGCCTCCCGCCCCGGCTTCCGTCTCACGGCCTGCCGTGTCGACGACGAACCGGCCGGATTCGCCTACGGGTACACGCTGCCCGTCACCACGGGCTGGTGGGACGGCTTCGAGCCCCGGCCCGGCGTCGACGCCGGAGAGACCACCCGGGAGCACCCCGGACGCACCCTCGCCCTGTGTGAGGTGCTGGTCCACGACCGCTTCCGCGGCCGGGGCGTGGCGCGCCGGGCCCTGACCCTGCTGATGGCGGGCCGCCGGGAGGAGCGGGCCACCGCACTGGTGGCCGAGGGCAACACCCGTGCCCTGGACCTCTTCCTCGCCAACGGCTGGCGGCACGTGGGCGAGGTCGCCCCGCACCCGGGCTGGCGCGGACACCACGCCCTGGTCCTGCCCCTGCCTTCCTGACCAGGCCCCCGGCCCACCCCCCGACCGACTCGGCCCGCGCCCTCCAGCAGGACGCGCGCCCCCGCACCGCGGCTCCTCCTCTGAACCGTCCGGCACGGCAGCACCCGGAACGGTCGCCGCACCTCCACCCGCCCCGAGCGTTCCGCACCCGGACCCACAGGAGCCCGACACCCATGCCCATCACACAGAGTGACTCGACTCTGACCATGAGCACCTCCGGTGACACCGAGACCGACCCGCCCGTCCCCCTCCTCGCCTCCCGGCTGGCCGGGGCACCCGGCGGACCCGCCACGGTCGCCGCCCTCGTGGGGAGGGCCACCGAGGCACTGACCACAGCCGCCGCCCTCCGCGGCGGCCCCCTGCCCGCACAGGGCCCCGCCGAGGTCGCCGAGCGGGTCCGCGCGGCACTGGGCCCCCTCCTCCCCGAACCCGACGCCTCCGCCGAGGCCGTCCTGGAACGACTCACCCACGCGCTGACCCTCGGCGCCGCCGACCCCGCCCACCCCCACTGCGCGGCCCATCTGCACTGTCCTCCCCTGGCCGTCGCGGTCGCCGCCGACACCGTCGCCTCGGTCCTCAACCAGTCCATGGACTCCTGGGACCAGGCGCCCGCGGCCACCGCGCTGGAGACCGAGGTGGTGGCCGAACTGGCCGGGCTGGTCGGCTACGACGGGGCCGGCGCGGGCGGCGTCGTCACCTCGGGCGGCACCGAGTCCAACCTGACCGCCCTGCTCCTCGCCCGCGACCACGCCCTGCCCGGAGCGGGCCGCCACGGACTGACCGGGGCCTCCGGCACGGCCCGGCCCCGCGTGCTGTGCGGGGAGGTGGCGCACTTCTCCGTTCAGCGCTCCGCCGCCCTCCTCGGGCTGGGCGAGGACGCCGTGGTCACCGTCGAGGTGGACGAGCGGCACCGCATGCGGCCCGAGGCGCTGCGCGCCGCCCTCGAACGCGTCCGTGCGGACGGCGACACGGCCGTGGCCGTGGTCGCCACCGCCGGTACCACCGACCTGGGCGGCGTCGACCCGCTCGACGCGGTCTCCCGCGTCTGCCGGGAGTCCGGCGTGTGGCTGCACGTGGACGCCGCCTACGGTGGCGGCGCCCTGTTCTCCCCGCGCCTGCGCACCCTGCTCACCGGGATCGAGAACGCCGACTCGGTCAGCCTGGACCTGCACAAGCTCGGCTGGCAGCCGGTGGCCGCAGGAATGCTCCTCACTCGCGAGCGCGCCCTGTTCGCTCCGCTGTCACGCTCGGTGGACTACCTCAACCCGACCGACGACGAGGAGGCGGGCTACCCCAGCCTGCTCGGCTACTCGCTGCGCACCACCCGCCGGGCGGACGTCCTCAAGATCGCCGTCACCCTGCGCGCCCTGGGCACCGCCGGGCTGGGCCGTCTGGTCGAGGCCTGCCACGACCTAGCGCTGGAGACCGCCGACCTGGTCACCGCCCATCCGGACCTCGAACTCCTGGCCACGCCCAGCCTCACCACGGTGGTCTTCCGCTACCGCGCCGGAGAGCACGCGGACTCCGTCAACGCGCGTCTGCGCCGCCGCCTGCTCGAACAGGGCCGCGCCGTGGTGGGCCGCACCGCCGTGCACGGACGGGTGTGGCTCAAGCTCACCCTGCTCAACCCCGACACGACCGCCGACGACACCGCCGCGCTGCTCGACGAGGTGGCCAGGGCGGGCACCGCCGAACGGACCGTCCCCGAGGAGACCCGTTGACCTTCCCGCACGACGACCCCCGCGTCCATGACCTCGTGGGGGTCGGGCTGGGCCCGTTCAACCTCGCCCTGGCCGCCCTCTCCGACGCGGTCCCCGGGCTCTCCGCGCGTTTCCTGGAGGCCCGCCCGGACTTCTCCTGGCACCCCGGGCTCCTGCTGGAGGGTGCCCGCCTCCAGGTGCCCTTCCTCGCTGACCTGGTGAGCATGGTGGACCCGACCAGCCGGTGGTCGTTCCTGTCCTACCTGCGTGAACACGACCGCCTCTTCCCCTTCTACTTCGCCGAGCACTTCCACGTGCCCCGGCGCGAGTACGACGACTACTGCCGGTGGGTGGCGCACAGTCTGGACTCCTGCCGCTTCGACGCCGAGGTCACCGCCGTGCGGGCGGAGGACGGCGTGTTCACCGTCGAGTACGCCCGAGCCGACGGTTCCCGGGAGGCCGTGCGGGGCCGCGCCCTGGTGATCGGGATCGGCACCGCTCCGGTGCTGCCCGAACCCCTGCGCGCACTGGAGGGCGACCGCGTCCTGCACGCCGCCGACTACCTCGACCACACGGCCGCGCTGGCCGGGGCGGACGACGTGACCGTGGTCGGCTCCGGCCAGTCGGGCGCCGAGGTCTTCCTCGACCTGCTGCGCTCCCCCGACCACCGCGACACCCGGGTGCGCTGGCTGACCCGCTCGCCCGCCTTCGCCCCCATGGAGTACTCCAAGCTCGGCCTGGAGCACTTCACCCCCGACTACACGGCCTACTTCCACGCCCTGCCGGAACCCGTGCGGGACCGCCTGGTGCCCGAGCAGTGGCAGCTGTACAAGGGCGTCAGCGCCGACACCATCGCGGAGATCCACGACGTGCTCTACGAGCGCGGCATCGGCGGCGGAGAGGTCGGCGCCTCCCTGGCCGCGCAGTGCGAGCTCGTCGACGCCCGCGCCGAGGGGAGTGGCTACGAACTGCGCTTCCGCCACCGTGAGCAGGGGCGCGCGTTCACGGTGCGCACCGACGCGGTGGTGGCCGCCTCCGGGTACGCCCAGCGCGCGCCCGACTTCCTCGCCCCGGTGGCCAAGTTCCTGCGCACGGACGCGCGCGGGCGGCACCTGATCGGTCCGGACCACCGTCTGGAGACCGACCCCGCGCTGTCCGCCCCCATCCACGTGCAGAACGCGGAGCTGCACACCCACGGCGTCGGCACCCCGGACCTGGGCCTGGGTGCCTGGCGGGCCGCCACCATCCTCAACAGCCTCACCGGACGCACCGTGTACCGGCTCCCCGAACGCACCGCCTACCAGACCTTCGGTGTTCCGGACGAGGAGCGCCCGTGACCAGCCCGCCCACCACACCGACCGACCACCGGACGGAAGGGAACCCCTTGCCCGAGACCGCACCCGCCACCACCGACCCCGCCACCACCGACGCCGAGAACTGGCGCCGGGCCGGGCGTCGCCTGCTCGCCCACATGGTCGGTGAGATGGCCTACGAGGAGATGGTCGTCCCCGAGGCCGCTGCCGACACGGCCCCCGGTGCCTCCCCCGCCTGGACCCTGGCCGTGGACGGCGGCGTCTCCTACGGCTTCACCGCGCGCCGGGGCGGGTTCGGCTCCTGGCACGTGGATCCCGACTCCCTCGTCCGCCGGACCCGCGAGGCCGAGGCGCCCGCCTGGGACCCCGCCCTGTTCGTGACCGACGCCCAGGCCACCGTGGGCCTGCCCGGTGACTCCCTGGCCGAGGTGGTCCGCGACCTCCTGGCCACCCACGCGGCCGACGCCCGGCTGGTCTCCTCCGCCCTCGGTGCCGCCGAGCTCGCGGACCTCCCGTACGAGGACCTGGAAGGACACCAGACCGGCCACCCCTGCATCTTCGTCAACAAGGGACGCCTGGGGTTCTCCGCCGACGACGCCGCCCGCTACACCCCCGAGGCCCGGGGCGCGTTCCACCTCGTGTGGATCGCGGTCCACCCCGACCTCGGGCGCTTCCAGTCCATGGCCGACACCGAACGGCACGGCCTGCTCACCCGCGAACTCGACGAGGACCAGCGGACGGAGTTCGCGGAGGCCGTGCGGGCGCGCGGCGGCGACCCCGACGCCTTCCTGTGGATGCCGGTCCACCCCTTCCAGTGGGACGAGGTGGTCGCCCCGCTGTTCGCCTCCGAGATCGCCCTCGGCACGGTGGTGCGCCTCGGCCCGAGCCGCGACCGCTACCGCCCCTTCCAGTCCATCCGCACCCTGATGAACCTGGACCGGCCCGACCGCCTCAACGTCAAGGTGCCCCTGATGATCCGCAACACCCTGGTGTGGCGCGGTCTCTCGGGGACCCAGACCGGGTGCGCCCCGCACACCAGCACCTGGTTGCGCTCGCTCGCCGAGCGTGACCCGTACCTCGCCGAGACCGGGGTGATCATGCTCGCGGAGCGCGCCTCGGCGACCGTCCCCCACCCCGTGTTCGACCAGATGCCGCAGGCCCCCTACCGCTTCCACGAACTCCTGGGCACGATCTGGCGCGAGCCGATCCACGGCCACCTCGCCCCCGGGGAGCGGGCCCGCACCATGGCGTGTCTGCTTCTGGAGGGCGCCGACGGGCGTGCGCTCGTGACCGAGCTGGTCGAGCGCTCGGGGTTGGCGCCGCAGGTGTGGCTGGAGCGGTTCCTGGGAGCGCTGTTCCCCCCGGTCCTGCACTACCTGCACCGCTACGGGGCCTCCTTCACCCCCCACGGCGAGAACGTCGTGCTGGTCTTCGACGGCGACGAGACCCCCGTCCGCGTCGCGCTGAAGGACTTCGGCTCCGACGTCGAGCTGCTCCCCTTCGACCTGCCCGAGTACGCCGAGATCCCCGACCACGTGCGCTCGGTGCTGCACCGGTGGAAGCCCGAGGAGCTGGCCCACTCGGTGTTGTCCGCGATCTGCGCGGGCCACCTGCGGTTCCTCGCCGACATCGTCGAACGCGAGCTGGGCGTACCCGGCGAGACGCTGTGGCGGCTCGCCCGCGAGCAGGTCCTGGCCTACCAGGAGCGCTTCCCCGAGCTGGCCGACCGCTTCGCGATGTTCGACCTCCTCGCGCCCAAGGTGGGCCGGGTCGCCCTGAACCGCGAGCAGCTGATGGGCGGCGGTTTCCACGAGCGCGCCGAACGCGACGCCGAGTTCGACGTCATGCACGGCCTGGTCGACAACCCCCTCGCGCAGCCGTGACCACCACCAGCCCGGAGAACCCGCCGATGACCACCCAGAACCCGACCCGCGCCCAGGTATCGGCCCCCTCCGGGGGCCCGGCCGCCGCCGACCCGGATCCGCTGCCGGTCCCCCCGGAACTCACCGCCGAGCACTGGGACCGCGCCAGCGACCACCTGGCCGCCAAGATGCTCGCGGAACTCTGCTTCGAGTACGCCCTGCGCCCCGAACCCGGCGGTCCGGGGATCTGGCGGGCCCCCGTGCACCCCGGCGCCGCCTACGTGTTCGAGGGACGGCGCACCACCATGGACGGCTGGCGGGTCCACCCCGGCACCGTCGAACGCGAGGCCGCCGACGGCACACGGACCGCAGCCGCGCCCTTCACGCTCCTGCGCGACCTCGGCGCGGCCGGGATCGTCTCACCGGACGTGGAGGCGTTCACCGTCGGAGAGCTCACCGCCACCCTGAGCGGGGACGCCCGCCTGGCCTCCTCCCGCACCTCCAGCGCCGCTCTGGCCGCGCTCCCCCACGCCGAACTGGAGGGGCACCAGACCGGCCACCCCTGGATCTTCGCCAACAAGGGCCGGGTCGGCTTCTCCGCCCGCGACCGCGCCCTGTTCCCGCCCGAGGCCCGGCGCCCCGCGCGGATGCCCTGGATCGCCGTGCACCGCTCCCTGGCCGAACACCACGGAGTCCCGGGCCTGGACCAGGAGACCCTGCGCGCCCGCGAACTGGGGCCCGAACTGACCTCCGCGTTCACCGCCCGGCTGGAGCGGACCCTGCGGGGCTCCGGCACCGAAGCGACGGAGTTCGTGTGGCTGCCAGTCCACCCCTGGCAGTGGGACGAGGTGGTCGTGCCGCTGTTCGCCGCCGAGATCTCCCACCGCCTCGTCGTGCCCCTGGGCGAGGCGGCCGACGACTACCTGCCGCAGCAGTCCATCCGCACCTTCACCAACCTCGACCGTCCCGACCGGCTCAACGTCAAGCTCTCGCTGGCCATCCTCAACACGATGGTCTACCGGGGCATCCCCACCGAGCTGTGCCGGGCGGCACCGGCCAGCACCGGGTGGGTGCACGCCCTGCGCGACCGCGACCCCTTCCTCTCCGAGCGCTGCCGGGTGGTCCTGCCCGGCGAGGTCGCGGCCGTGGCCGTGCGCCACCCCGTCCTGGAGGACATCCCCGACGCCCCCTACCGGCACCGCCAGCTGCTCGGCGCCCTGTGGCGCGAGCCGGTCACCGAACAGCTCGACCCCGGGGAGCGCGCCCGTACCCTGGCCGCGCTGCTGCACGTGGACGGCGAGGGGCGGGCCCTCGTCAGCGAACTCGTGGAACGCTCCGGTCTGAGTGCGGAGGAGTGGCTGCGCGCGCTGTTCGCGGCGCTGCTGCCGCCGATCCTGCACCTGCTGTACCGGTACGGGCTGGCCTTCAACCCGCACGGGGAGAACGCGATCGTGGTCCACGACGGGAACGACCGCCCGGTCCGGCTCGCCGTCAAGGACTTCGTGGACGACATGAAACTCCTCGACACCGACCTGCCCGAGTACGCGGACCTGCCCGAGGAGACGCTGGGCGTGCTCATGCGCTTCGACGCCCGCGAACTCACCTCCTCGGTCGCCAAGTCCCTGTTCGTCGGCCACTTCCGCTACCTCGCGCCGCTGGTCCAAGAGCACCTGGACGTGCCCGAGGCGCGGTTCTGGGACCTGGTGCGCGCGGAGGTCACGCGCTACCAGGAGGAGTTCCCCGAGCTGGCCGCGCGCTTCGCGGTGTTCGACCTGCTCGCCCCCGAGTACGAGCGCGTGTGCCTGAACCGGGAGCGCCTCCTGGGCGACGGCTACCACGACCGGGCCGAACGCGACGCGGAGTTCCACCTGGACGCGCCGCCCATCCCCAACCCGCTCCACCGGGCCCCCGCCACCAGTCCCGAGGAGGCCCGATGAACCGGATCGTGGGCGACGGACTGCCGCCGCTGACCGAGACGCTGCCGCCCTCCCCACCGCCGCCGCCCTTCCCGGTACCGCTCGAACGCCTGCGCGCCGACGTGGAGTCGGGGGCGATCACCGACGTGATCGTGGCCCTGCCCGACCTCCAGGGGCGGGTGCAGGGAAGCCGGATCAACCCCCGGGACTTCCTCTCACGGACGCTGGACCACGGCTTCGACGCCTGCCTGTACCTGCTCGCCACGGACGTCGAGATGGAGTCGCGCCCCGGCTACGCCGTCGACCCCTGGGACGGCGGGCTCGGGGACCTCTCCGTGCTGCCCGACCCCGGCACCCTGCGCTACCTGCCCTGGGACCCGGGCACCGCCCTGGTGCTCGGTGACGCCCGCGACGCCGGGGGTACCCCGGTGCCGGTGGCGCCCCGCCAGGTGCTGCGCACCCAGCTGGACCGGCTCACCGAACGCGGCTGGCGCGCCCTGGCCGGGACGGAGCTGGAGTTCCTGGTGTTCCGCGACTCCTACCAGGAGGCCTTCGAGGCCGACTACCGGGGCCTGACCACCGCGACCCGCTTCAACTCCGACTACGCGGTGCCCGAGGTCACCGAGATCGACCCGCTCATGCGGCGCATCCGCACCGCCATGGAGCGCACCGGCATGACCGTGGAGTCGGCCCGGGGCGAGTGCCACCCCGGCCAGTACGAGATCGTCTTCCGCTACGACGACGCCCTGCGCACCTGCGACAACCACGTCGTGTACAAGGCGGGGGCCAGGGCGCTGGCGGCGCAGGCCGGAGTCGCGCTGACCTTCATGGCCAAGTACGACGGCGGCGAGGGCAACTCCTGCCACGTGCACCTGTCGCTGCGCGACGAGACCGGCCACCCGGTCTTCGCCGACGACGGCGCGGGCCGGTACGGCATGTCCAAGCACATGGAGCACTTCGTCGCCGGGCAGCTGGCCTGCGCCCGGGACTTCGCCCTGCTCCACGCGCCCAACGTCAACTCGTACAAGCGCCTGTCACCGCAGGCCTACGCCCCGAACACCGTCACCTGGGGTCTGGACAACCGCACCTGCCCGGTACGGGTGATCGGGTCGGGCGAGTCCGCGCGGATCGAGTTCCGGGTGCCGGGCGGGGACGCCAACCCCCACCTGACCGTCGCGGGGATCATCGCGGCGGGCCTGTACGGCATCGACCAGGCGCTGCCCCTGCCCGAACCCACGGTGGGGGACGCCTCGGCCAGTGGTGCCGCCCGCCTGCCCGCCTCCCTGGAGGAGGCCGTCCGGGCCTGGGAGGACAGTGAGATCGCCCTGGCCTGCTTCGGCCCGGAGGTGGTGCGCAATCAGGCGGCGGCGGGCCGCGCCGAGCTCGCGGCCTTCTCCGCCACGGTCACCGACCTCGAACGCCGTCGCCACTTCGAGCGGGGGTAGGCCGTGAGCGCCCCGCCGGAACGGTCCGGCGGGGCCTCGACCCCCCTCGCGGGTCAGCGTGCCACGCGGTAGCGGAGGTAGACGATCCCCGCGCCGACGGTCCGCGACTCGACGAGACGCAGGTCCTGCCGACGCTCGCCCCGGGGAAAGAACGGGGTGCCACCGCCCACCAGCACCGGGTACACCCGGAGCCGGAACTCGTCGACCAGTCCCAGGTCGGCCACCTCGGCGGCCAGGGTCGCGCCGCCGACGGCGATGTCCCCCTCGCCGGGCTCGGCCCTCAGGCGCGCGATCACCTCCGCCGGACCATCGGACGCCAGGCGGGTGTTGCCCCGCACCTCGGACAGCGTGGAGGAGAACACCACCTTGGGGAGCGCCCGCCAGATCCGGGCGAACTCGACCGTCGAGTGGTCGTGTGCCGGGTTCTGGTCGACGGTCTCCCAGTAGGCCATCGTCTCGTAGAGCCGCCGCCCCAACAGGTAGACGCCGACGCGGCGCACCTCGTCGGTCGCGAGGGTGAAGACCTCCTCGTCCGGTACCGACCAGTCGAAGGAGCCGTCCGGCCCGACGACGTAGCCGTCCAGGGACACACCCATCGAATAGACCACGTCGCGCATCGCACGCCCTCCTCGGTAACGGTCCCGTCAGTATGGCCGCCGAACCCCCGGGAACCCGTCACGACGCGCGCCGTCCTCAGCACCGGCGCCACCGCGAGGGACCCGGGCGTGTCCCGGCCCCGTGGGCGACCGCCTCCCCGGGTCCTGGTGCATCCTCTGGGTAGGAACCTTGGCTGAAAGCGACACCAGGAAGCGGCCTGAGCCGGACCTGATGCTGGTCCGTACGGACGCGTTCCGGAAGCTGGAGCAGACGTGGTTCCCGCCCGAGGCGGTGGAGCTGGCGGTCGAGGTGGTCTCCAAGGAGTCGGAGGTACGGGACCGGGAACGCAAGCCCGAGCTCTACGCGCGGGCCGGTGTGCGCTTCTACTGGCGCGTCGAGCAGGACGGGAACGACGCGGTGGTCTACGAGTACGAGAAGGACCCGGCCAGCCCCTCCGGCGATTACGGCAGGCCGACCATCCACCGGAAGTCGCTCAGGACCTCCGTTCCGCTGAAGCTGGAGTGCGACCTGACCGACATTCTGGACCGCTGACCGGCGGACGAAGGGGGAGGCACGGTGCTCCGTGCCTCCCCCTTCGTGCGACGCTCCGCTAGGGCAGAGCGCCGAGCGCGTGGTCCACCGCGTCCTGGAGGCGGCGCCGCAACGCCGCGCTGCCCGCTCTGGTCGTGCGGACCTCCACCATGCGCGGACCCTCGCCGAGGAGCGCCTTGGGCAGGTCGGTGGCCCACTCGACCCGGGTGTAGGGCAGGTCCGCCACGGCCGCCACCCTCTCCATGGAGACGCCGTGCGGGGTGCCGAACACCCGCTCGAAGTCGGGGTGACCCGCCTGTTCCAGGCCCGAGAAGATGCCGCCGCCGTCGTTGTTGACCACGATGATCGCGAGGTCGGGTCGGGGCTCGCCCGGGCCGATGATCAGACCGTTCTGGTCGTGCAGCATCGCCAGGTCGCCGAGCAGGGCGAAGGCCTGGCCCCCGCCCTCCCGCTGGTGGGCCAGGGCCGCGCCGATCGCCGTGGACACCGTCCCGTCGATCCCGCTCACACCCCTGTTGCCGACCAGCCGCACGCCGCAGCGGGCACCCATCGTGGCGTCGAGGTCGCGGATGGGCATGCTCGCACCGGCGAAGAGCAGTGAGCCCTCGGAAAGCTGGGAGACGAGGTCACGTGCCAGGCGCGGCTCGGTCAGGGTCTCCTCCGCGTCCAGCAGCCCGTCGATGACCCCTCGGGCGACCGCCTCGGCGCGCTCCCACGAACGCGACCAGTCGGTGCGGCGCGGGTGCGCCCAGTCCAGACCGGCGGGCGGGGCCACCGCCGCGACCACGTCGGTGGCCGTGCGCACGGGGTCGGAGAAGTCGTTGGCCAGGCTCGCCGCCGGGTCGCCCAGGGCTCCGGCCGTGACCACCACGTGGCGGTCGGCACGGCGCAGGAACGCCAGCACCTGCCGGGACAGGTTGGGCCGCCCCACGCTCACGACCAGCTCGGGGGTGTGCTCCTCGGAGAACCCCGGGGAGGCCAGCAGCTGCCGGTAGGTGGAGGCCGCGCCCGCCCGGCGGGCGTTGGAGGTGGGTTCGGCCAGCAGGGGCCAGCCGGTCACCTCGGACAGGGCCAGGAAGGGGACGGGGTCGTAGTCGCCGTCCCCGCACACGATCACGCCGCGCTCGACGTCCGGCAGGACCAGCGGCGCGGGCTCGGTGAACGGGCCGGGACGCGAGATCCAGGGGCGGCCGTCCGGGCGGCCGTCCAGCGGCGCCGTCCAGGTCGGGGTGGCGGAGGGCTCGTCCGGGGTGAGCGGGTCGCGGAAGGCCACGTTGAGGTGGACCGGGCCGGGACGACCGCCGGTCGCCGACGCCCAGGCCCGACAGGTCAGGGAGCGCCAGTACGCCACCATGCCCGGGGCCGGGTCGGGCGTGCCGACCTCCGCGAACATCCGCACGGCGCCGCCGTACAGGCCGATCTGGTCGACGGTCTGGTTGGCGCCCGTTCCGCGCAGCTCCGGAGGCCGGTCCGCGGTGAGCACCAGCAGCGGGACCCCGCTCTCGTCCGCCTCCAGGACCGCGGGGTGGAGGTTGGCGGCCGCGGTGCCGGACGTGCACACCACCGCCACGGGGCGGCGCGAGGCACGGGCCAGGCCGAGGGCGAGGAATGAGGCCGAACGCTCGTCCACACGCACGTGGACCCGGATGCCGGAGTGGGCGACCAGGGCCAGCGCCAAGGGCGTCGAGCGCGATCCGGGAGCGACGACGGCCTCGACCATCCCGCAGCGGGCCAGTTCGTCGACGAGGACCCGAGCCAGGGCGGTAGACGGATTCATCAGAGTCTTTCGTTCGTCAAGGTATGTACCAGTATCCCCGTGCGGTGCGACCCGGTCGAACGGACCCGGTCCCCTCCAGTGAACCCCGTTCGGTTCCGAACGGCGAGGGATCCGGGCTGTGATCTCCTGCCCACGGGGGACGGTCGCACGTCACCCCGGGGCACCCGGCGCCGACCCCGTCCGTGGTCAGGACGAGTCGGAGGGGGTCCGCCCCGCCGCCTCGGCGGCCTCGGCCCGTGCGCGCCAGGCGCCCGGATCGGTCTCGACCGCCGCCAGCGCCGCCTCGTCCACCACGGCCGGACGGACCGGGAGGAACCCGTCCACGGGCAGCAGCGGGTCGGCGGTGACGTCGGCGTTCAGCATCTGCATGGTGGCCAGACCGCAGGCGTAGGGCAGCTCGGGCAGGCACGCGGCCAGGGCCACCCCCGCCGCCAGGCCCACCGACGTCTCCACGGCGCTGGAGACCACCACCGGAAGTCCACAGGCCTCTGCCACCCGCAGTGCGGCGCGGACGCCGCCCAGGGGCTGCACCTTGAGCACGACGATGTCCGCCGCCTCGGAGGCACGCACACGAAGCGGGTCCTCCGCGCGCCGGACGGACTCGTCGGCGGCCACCGGCACGTCCACCCGGCGGCGGACGGCGGCCAACTCGTCCAGGGAAGCGGAGGGCTGCTCCACGTACTCCAGGTCGAACCGGTCCAGCTCGCGCGTCATCCGCACGGCGGTGTCCACGTCCCAGGCCCCGTTGGCGTCCACCCGCACCCGGCCGGAGGGGCCGATCGCGGAGCGGACCGCCTCGACCCTGGCCACGTCCTCGCGCCAGTCCTGGCCCTTCTCCGCGACCTTGACCTTGGCGGTGGCGCAGCCGCCCGCCGCGACGATCGCGGCGGCGCGCCCGGGGTCCACGGCGGGCACGGTCACGTTGACGGGGACCCGGTCGCGCACGGGCTCCGGCCAGCCGTGGGGGGGGGGGGGGGGGGGGGGGGGGGGGGGGGGGGGGGGGGGGGGGGGGGG
>NZ_CBDRIY010000024.1:0-92507 GCF_965344335.1 Nocardiopsis eucommiae | reverse complement strand
CCGACACCCCTCCCCTCCTTCGCGGAGCACTCCCCCCGCCCGCTCCCCGCCCGGCATCCGACCCCCCGCCCCGCCACCGCGGGTGGGGAGCGGAGACGATGGCCGAGGTCGAACGGCTGCCCCTGGGGCCGCGAAGGGTGACACCCCCACCCACGGCGAGCGCGAAGCGACTCTCCGCACCCGGACACCCCTTCCGTTTCCGGGGTGTTTCCACATCTTTATCCAGGGCGTCTGCAAAGCCTTTCAAAGCCTGCAAGTTATTGCTAACGTCACATCACCACGCACGCCCGCGACGGACCCGGTCGGCCGGTGAGCCGCGTGCACCCCACCTCCTCCAGTCCTCCCGAAAGGAAGACACCATGAGATCCCGCAGCGCTTCAGCGGTCGCCGGTATCGCCGCGATCGCCCTGACGGCGACCGCGTGCAGCGGCGACGGTTCCGAAGGGGGCGACGGCGGCGCCGCCGAGGGCACCCTGGTCATCTGGTCCGACCCCGAGCGCGCCGACGCCATCCAGAGCGCCGCCGCCGCGTTCGCGGAGGCCAACGGCATCGAGGTGGACGTCCAGGGGCTGACCTTCGACGACATCCAGGGCGACCTCCTCAACGCCCACCAGGCGGGCAACGCCCCCGACGTCTTCATCGGCGCCCACGACTGGACCGGCAACCTCGTCCGCAACGGTGCCGTCTCCCCGGTCGAGCTCACCGGCGACCAGGCGGGGGGCGTGGACGAGACCGCCGTCGAGGCGCTCACCTACGACGGGCAGCTCTTCGGCGTCCCGTACTCGCAGGAGAACATCTTCCTGATGCGCAACACGGCGCTGGCCCCCGACGCCCCCGAGACCTTCGAGGAGCTCGTCGAGATCGGCACCGAGCTCAAGGACGCGGGTGACACCAGCGAGGTCCTGGCCATGGCGGTCGGCCAGGAGGGCGAGCCCTTCCGGATGAACGCCCTGTTCACCTCGGCGGGCGGGTACCTGTTCGGGCAGGACGACACCGGCACCTGGGACCCCACCGACCTCGGTGTGGGCTCGGACGCGTCCGTCGCGGCCATGGAGAAGATCGCCGAGTACGGCGAGGACGGCGAGGGCGTGCTCCGCCGCTCCATCGACGTCGAGAACGACGCCAACCTCTTCTACGAGGAGGAGGCGCCCTTCTTCGTCGCCGGACCGTGGAACGTCGGTGACGCCAACGAGGCGGGCGTCGACTTCGAGATCAGCCCCATCCCCGGCTTCGAGGGCGAGGCCCCGGCCAGCCCCTACATCGGCTACCACGCGTTCTTCGTCACCGAGGGCAGCGCCAACAGCGCCATGGCCCAGGAGTTCGTGACCAACTACGTCACCTCCACCGACTTCATCCTCAGCCTCTACGAGGCCGACCCGCGCACCCCCGTGCAGAACGAGGCCCTGGAGTCCGTCTCCGCCGACGACGCCACCATCGCGGCGATCGCGGAGGCCGGCGCGGACGGCATGCCGATGCCGTCCATCCCGGAGATGGGTGAGACCTGGGACCCGCTGGGCCAGGCGCAGGCCCAGGCGATCGCGGGCGGGGACGTCCGCGAGGCCATGGAGGCCGCCCACGACACCATCGCCGAGCAGATCGGCCAGTAGAGGTGGCCGCTTCCAGCCGTGACGGAGCGGGCGCCCCCTCACCCGGGGCGCCCGCGCGTCCCCCGCTGCCCGGGGGACGGTTCGCCGCCAACGGGTCGCTCGCCGGCCAACTCGTCAGGATCGCCCTGCTCAGCGTCTTCACCGCCTTCGGCGTGTGGGCGGTCCTGCCGCTGTACGTGGCGGGCAACTGGTGGGGCATCGGCCTGGTCGCCGTGGTGGTCGGCCTGGTCTACTACGTCTACCTGTCCAAACGCGCGGTCCCGGCGAAGTACCTGGTCCCGGGCGTCGTGTTCCTCCTGGCCTTCCAGATCCTTCCGGTGCTCTACACGATGAGCACCTCGGTGACCAACCTCAGTGACGGCCACCGGGGCGACAAGGCCCAGGCCATCGCCGCCATCGAGGCCTTCTCGGTCACCCGGGACCCCGACTCGCCCGAGTACGTGCTCACCGTCGCCACCACCGGCGACCCCGGGACCGGAGAGCTCGCCTTCCTGCTCACCGACGGCGAGGGGCACGCGTACGTGGGCACCGCGGACGGTCTGAGCGACCTCTCCGGCGCCGACGTCGACCCGGCCGGGAAGGTCACCGACGCGTTCGGCTACACGATCCTCAGCCCCACCGAGGTGAACGCGCGCAGCGACGAGCTCCAGGAGTTCGCGGTCCCCACCGGCGACGGTGCGGGCATCCGCTCCAGCGGCCTGTCCAGCGCGTTCGAGGGCAGCGCCGTCCGGGTCTACGACCAGGGCTGCGACTGCGTGACCGACACCGAGACCGGCGAGGTCCACACCGCGGACGACGAACGCGGCGCCTTCTACAACGAGGACGGGCAGCGGCTGGCGCAGGGCTGGCAGGTGAACGTGGGCCTCGACAACTTCGCCCGCTTCCTGCTCAACCCGACCTTCGCCGGGTCGTTCTTCGGCATCCTGCTGTGGAACCTGGTGTTCGCGGCCTCCGTCACCGGTCTGGTGTTCGTGGTGGGCCTGGCGATCGCCCTGACCCTGCACGTGCCCAGGATGCGCGGCAGGGTGCTCTACCGGGTCCTGGTGATCCTGCCGTACGCCATGAGTTCGCTGGCCATGTTCCTGCTGTGGCGGGACATGTTCAACACCGACTTCGGCCTGTTCAACCGGATGCTGGGGCTCCAGATCGACTGGCTGGGCGACGTGTGGACCGCCAGGGCCGCCGTCATCCTCGCCAACGTGTGGCTGGGCTACCCGTACATGTTCCTGGTGGCCACCGGGGCGTTGCAGGCCATCCCGCGTGAGCTGGGGCAGGCGGCGCAGATCGACGGCGCGGGTCCGTGGCAGGCCTTCCGACACGTCACCCTGCCGCTGCTCATGGTCGCCATGACCCCGATCCTCATCGCCACGTTCGCGTTCAACTTCAACAACTTCAACGCGGTGTGGCTGATCACCAGGGGCGGCCCGTTCTCGCCGGACAACCCGACGGCGGGCGGCACGGACCTGCTCATCACCTACACCTACCGGCTGGCGTTCAACGAGGCCACGGCCCAGTACGGGTACGCGGCGGCGCTGTCGGTGATGATCTTCCTCATCGTCTCCGTGATCTCCGTGGTCAGCCTGAGCCGGAGCAAGGCCCTCAAGGAGGTGGACCGATGACGGTCGGCGATCCCGAAACGGTGCGCGCGCCCCACACCCGGAGCGGCGCCGCCCGGTTCGCGCTGTGGGCCCGCCGCCTGGGGTGGCGGCACGCGGTCATGCTGGTGGTCGTGGCCTTCGCGATCTTCCCCGTGATGTTCGTGGTCTCGGCCGCGCTCAACCCCCTCGGCACCCTGAGCAGCGCCCAGATGTGGCCGACCGGGGCGAGCCTGGACAACGCCCGGGACCTGTTCCGGAACACGCCGTTCACCACCTGGTACGCGAACTCGCTGTTCTTCGCGGCCACCAACGCGGCGGTGACGGTGCTGTTCTCGGCACTGGCGGCATACGCCTTCAGCCGGATGCGGTTCCGAGGGCGCAGGGTCGGCCTGGTCGGTCTGCTCGTCATCCAGATGTTCCCGCAGTTCCTGGCGATCGTGGCCATCTACCTGATGTTCTCCACCATCGGTGAGCTCTACCCGGCGGTCGGTTTCGACACCCGGTGGGGTCTCCTGCTGGTGTACCTGGGCGGTGCGCTGAGCATCAACACGTGGTTGATGAAGGGCTTCTTCGACACGGTGCCGAAGGAGCTCGACGAGTCGGCGCAGATCGACGGCGCGACCCACGCGCAGGTGTTCTTCCGGATCATGCTGCCGCTGGTGACCCCGGTGCTGGCGATCGTGGCGCTGCTGGTGTTCGTCTCCACCATCAACGAGTTCCTGATGGCGAGCGTGTTCCTGCGGGACACCGACGCCAAGACGCTGGGTCTGGGGCTGTACCAACTGGTTGCCTCACAGCGCAACGCCAACTTCGGGATGTTCGCGGTGGGCGCGCTGATGCTGTCCCTGCCCACGCTGATCGTGTTCTGGTTCCTCCAGCGCTACATCAGCGACGGCCTGACCGCCGGGGCGGTCAAGGGGTAGGGCCCGCACGGCACACGACGAGAGGGGCGCTCCCGGCGGGAGCGCCCCTCACTGTGCGGGCCGGTCCCGGTCAGCGGTGCGCCGACCGGGGCCGTCCTACTTCTTCTTCTTGTCCTCGGCACCACTGGTGTCTGTGGACAGCGCGGAGATGAAGGCCTCCTGGGGCACCTCGACCCGGCCGACCATCTTCATCCGCTTCTTGCCCTCCTTCTGCTTCTCCAGCAGCTTGCGCTTACGGCTGATGTCGCCGCCGTAGCACTTGGAGAGCACGTCCTTGCGGATGGCGCGGATGTTCTCACGGGCGATGACCCGGGCGCCGATGGCGGCCTGGACCGGGACCTCGAACTGCTGCCGGGGGATGAGCTCACGCAGCTTCTTGGTCATCTCCACGCCGTAGGCGTAGGACTTCTCCTTGTGGACGATCGCGGAGAACGCGTCGACCGGCTCGCCCTGGAGGAGGATGTCGACCTTGACGAGGTCTGCCTTCTGCTCACCGATGGGCTCGTAGTCGAGGGAGGCGTAGCCCTTGGTGCGGGACTTGAGCGCGTCGAAGAAGTCGAAGACGATCTCCGCCATGGGCAGCGTGTACCGCATCTCGACGCGGTCCTCGGACAGGTAGTCCATGCCCTGGAGCTCGCCGCGGCGGTCCTGGCACAGCTCCATGATCTGACCGATGTAGTCCGAGGGGCTCAGGACCGTGGCCTTGACCATCGGCTCGTAGATCCCGTCGATCTTGCCGGTGGGGAACTCGCTCGGGTTGGTCACCACGTGCTCGGCGCCGTCCTCCA
This sequence comes from Nocardiopsis eucommiae, assembly GCF_965344335.1. Lineage (NCBI taxonomy): Bacteria > Bacillati > Actinomycetota > Actinomycetes > Streptosporangiales > Nocardiopsidaceae > Nocardiopsis > Nocardiopsis eucommiae. The sequence continues at coordinate 87,591 of NZ_CBDRIY010000024.1, read as the reverse complement.
TGTCCACGCGGTAGATCACGTTGGGCGCGGTGGAGATGAGGTCGAGGTTGAACTCGCGCTCCAGCCGGGCCCGGGTGATCTCCAGGTGGAGCAGGCCCAGGAAGCCGCAGCGGAAGCCGAAGCCCAGGGCGGCGGAGGTTTCCGGCTCGAAGGCCAGGGCGGCGTCGTTGAGCTGGAGCTTGTCCAGGGCGTCCCGCAGCACCGGGTAGTCGGTGCCCTCGATCGGGTACAGCCCCGAGAACACCATGGGCTTGGGTTCCTGGTAGCCGCCGAGCATCTCGGTGGCGGGCTTGGACAGGGAGGTGATGGTGTCACCCACCTTGGACTGGCGCACGTCCTTCACGCCGGTGATGATGTAGCCGACCTCGCCCACGCCCAGGCCCTGGCTCTTGGTGGGCTCGGGCGAGCTGACACCGATCTCCAGGATCTCGTGGGAGGCCTTGGTGGACATCATCTGGATGCGCTCGCGCGGGCTGAGGTGGCCGTCCACGACCCGCACGTAGGTGACCACGCCGCGGTAGGTGTCGTAGACCGAGTCGAAGATCATCGCGCGGGCCGGGGCGTCGGCCCGGCCGACGGGCGGCGGGATCTGGTTGACGATCTCGTTGAGCAGGTCCTCGACGCCCTCACCGGTCTTCGCGCTGACCTTGAGCACGTCGGAGGCCTCACAGCCGATGATTCCGGCGAGCTCCTCGGCGTACTTCTCGGGCTGCGCGGCGGGGAGGTCGATCTTGTTCAGGACCGGGATGATGGTGAGGTCGTTGTCCAGCGCCATGTAGAGGTTGGCGAGGGTCTGGGCCTCGATGCCCTGCGCGGCGTCGACCAGCAGGATCGCGCCCTCACAGGCGGCCAGGGAGCGCGACACCTCGTAGGTGAAGTCCACGTGGCCGGGGGTGTCGATGAGGTCGAGGGTGTACGTGCGGTCGTCCAGCGCGGTGAACGGGATGCGCACGGCCTGCGACTTGATCGTGATGCCGCGCTCGCGCTCGATGTCCATGCGGTCCAGGTACTGGGCCCGCATCTGACGGTCCTCGACGACGCCGGTGATCTGGAGCATCCGGTCGGCCAGCGTCGACTTGCCATGGTCGATGTGCGCGATGATGCAGAAGTTGCGGATCAGCGCGGGATCGGTCCAGTTCGGCTGTGCCACCGTGCTCCGTTCACAGGGTTGGGTGTGGGTCGTCGTGCGCCTGGGGTGGCGCCGCCCCGCCGGGCTCGTGGATGGCAGGGACCATCCGGCCACGGCATCGTCCATCATCCCACGGCGCCGAGACCGTCCTCACCGGAGTCGGCCGGCGAGGATACGGCAGTATGGGCGCGAGCGCGGGACCTGGGTCCAGATTATGCGACCTGGGACCGGAAACGGGCGATGCGGCTGCCCAGGGGACCAGGGCGCCGGACGAGAGCGGGTGGCGTACGGGTGAAGTGGCTTCTGAAGCGGTTGCTGGCGGGTGTGGCGGCGGTCCTGGTCGTGCTGGTGGGCGCCGGTGCGCTGCTGGCCTACCAGTACTCGGGGTCACCCGAGGAGTGGGCCGCCTCGCAGGGCGCCGACGCCGCGTGGGTGGGCTCGTGGGAGGACACCGGTGCGTTGGAGGCGCTGCTGGACACCGGTGCGGTGAGCACGCTGTACGTGTACGCGGGCGAGGTGGACGCGGACGGCGCCGTGGAGCGGGTGCCGGACACCGGGGCGCTGCTGTCGTGGCTGGAGGCGCACCACCCCGACGTGGAGGCGCTGGCCTGGCTGCGGCACGTGGAGTCGGGCTCCTCGCTCATCCGGGACCGGTTCGACGCCCCGGCCAGGGAGGCCCTGGCTCCGGCCGTCGCCGAGGTCGGCGCGGACGGGTTCGACGGGGTGCACCTGGAGATCCGCCCGGTGACGGTGAACGACCCGTCCCTGCCCACCCTCATGGAGATGGTGCGCGAGGAGCTGGACGAGGACGCGCTGTTGTCCGTGCGGGCCCACCACGTGGAGCTGGCTCCGGGAGGCAGGGTTCCGTCCTTCGTCGCGGGCGGCGAGGAGAAGTACTGGTCCAAGGGGTACCTGGACCGGGTGACCGAGCACGCGGACGAGGTCGTGCTCCCCGGGGTGGGCGCGGACATGCCCACGGCGGGGTTGTACGGCGGGTTCATGGTGCGGCAGGTGACCGAGGCGGTGACGGCGCTGCGCACTCGCGAGGACGTCACCGTGAGGTTCGGGGTGCCCGCCTACGGGAGCGAGCAGTGGGGGCCGCTCACTGAGAACGAGACCGCGCTGACGGCCCTCGCCGCCGTCCGGCTGGGGATGTCCCGGGCGGAGGAGGTCCCCGAGGGCATGACCCTGGGTGTGTCCCTGTACCTGGTGGACGAGGCCGACGAAGGCGACCTGACCGCGTACCGTAACGCCTGGCTGTCCCCTGTGGGTGAGCCGTGACGGTTCCGAGTGGTCCGCCCGGTACGGCATACTGAGAAGTCCGTGTCTCGGACTTCCACGTTCGAATTTGAGCCCTGTGGACTCACACACACCCTGCGTCGGCGCCCACGCAGGCCTCTCATGGAACGGCTGCCCATGGGATGAGCCGCCTGTTCGACCGACGCGAAGATCACAGTAACTGGAGCACGTTTTCGCATGGCGAACATCAAGTCGCAGAAGAAGCGCATTCGGCAGAACGAGAAGGCTCGTGTCCGCAACCAGGCGGTGCGCTCTTCCCTGAAGACGGCCGTTCGGAAGTTCCGCGAAGCTGCCGAGGCCGGGAACGTCGAGCAGGCCGTCATCGCGCAGCGCGAGGCCGCTCGTACCCTGGACAAGGCCAGCAGCAAGGGCGTTATCCACAAGAACCAGGCCGCGAACCGCAAGAGCGCGATCGCCAAGCGCCTGCACGACCTTCAGTCCGCCTAGGGGCTCAAGGCACAAGGCTTCGTGAGGGCCCGGTCCACCAGGACCGGGCCCTTCGTCGTGCCCGGGCCCCGGGGCCCCTGATCGGTCACGGATTCCCGGTCGGCCCGTCCGAGGCTCCCCGGAGGTACCGGCGACACGGGCGCGGGCAGGGTCCCGAGGCCAGGTCGCTCAACCCCTCGGAGTTGTCCACAGGTCGCCCGTGTGCCTGGAGCCGGGGCCCGACTCCTGGTTTGCTCGATATCGGGGGAGCCTCCGGCTCCGCCCGCGTCCGCCTGCCCGGAAGCTGCCCCGAGCCTCGCCCCGCGGAGTTGTCCACAGGTGGAAACCAGCCGGTGACAGGGCGGTCCGGCGTCCCTAGCGTGGGTTGTATGACCGCTTCGCGCCGGTCACGGCGCACACCTCCCCTGTCGGCCCCCGAGGAACGGCTCCGTGCCCTCGGGCTGGACTCCTCCCCCGCCCTCCCGCCGCAACGCGACCACGCTCCACGCCCCGCTCCCGCACCGGCGGTGGTGCTCCCCCGGCCGCCCTACGCGGTGGACGGGTCCGATTCCCCCTACCTCCCTGAGGGCCGGGCCTCGGTGGGGAGCGGGCACTGGAGTTCTCCGTCCCCGCCCGGCCCCCTGTGGAACGGAACCGCGGGGCCGCCGGACGAGGCGGTGCTGCTGCCGGAGGACCCCCTCGACCCGGAGACGGCACCCACCGTCCGGATCACGCCGGACGCCCTGGCCGTACCCCCTGTCACGGAGGCCCCGGCTGCGCGTCGAGTCCCTCCGGATACCGCCCCTCCGGATGCCGCTTCCTCGGACACCGCCCCGGAGAACCACCGGAACGGCCCGTCCCCCTGGACCAGCGAGCTCACGGGACCGGACGCCGTGTTCGCCACGGCCCTCGGAGAGGGTGTCCCGGAACAGCGGCACCGCGAGGGTCCCCGGGAGGAGCACTCCACGAGCTGGGATCCGGGAGGTGCAACGGAGCCCGGGGCCCACGCGTCCGGAGGGCGCTCCGGTGTGGTCACGCCCTCCGTCCCCGCCCCGTCGACCGCGCACGCCCCCGCCCCTGGCCCCGACGTCCCGAGTGCGCCCGAGGGGAGCCTCGGGGCGCCTGCCGCCCCCGGGTCGGCGGAGACCCCGGAGCCTCCGCCCGACGAGGACGCGGGCGGACGGCACCGGCGCGGTGCGGCGGCGGTTCGCCCCCCGTCCGGGTACACGGAGCTGACCCCGGAGGCGCCCGACTCGGTCCTGGACCGGGTGGCCGAGCGTTGGGGCGCCCGCTCGTCCCTGTCACGGCGCGCGGTGGTCGCCCTGCTGGTGCTCGGACTGCTCGCCGTCGCGGGAGCCCTCCTGGTCGTGCGTGACCGCCCCGAGGAGGTGGTCGTGACCGAGCTGGCGAGCCAGGCCTCCCCGGCCGGACGGGACGGGGCCGAGCAGCCCGGGTCCGGGGATGACGACGCCGGGAGTGGCGCCGCCGGGAGTGGCGCCGCCGGGAGTGGCGCCGCCGAGGAACCGGGCGCGGACGTGGTGGTGCACGTGGGAGGTGAGGTCGTCAGGCCCGGCCTGTACACCATGCCCGGCGGATCACGCGTGGCCGACGCGGTGGAGGAGGCGGGCGGTCCGCTGCCCGAGGCCGACCTGGATCTGGTCAACCTGGCCCGTCCGTTGACGGACGGGGAGCGCGTCCTGGTGGGGGTCCCCCAGCCGGACGGGGCGTCGGGTGAGGGCCCCGAGGGCGGCGGTCCCCTCGTCAACCTCAACCTCGCCGGGCAGTCGGAGCTGGAGACCCTTCCCGGGATCGGGCAGAAGAAGGCCCAGCAGATCCTGGCCCACCGGGAGTCGCTCGGCGGCACGTTCGGCTCCACCGAGGACCTGCTGGGCGTCGACGGCATCGCGGAGAAGACGTTCAGGAGTCTCGAACCCCACGTGACGGTGGGGTGAGGCGGGGTGGTCAGCTGGCTGGGCACCGACGCCCACGGGCTGGACCGGCCACCGGATCTCCGGCTGCTCCTGCCCTCCGTCGCCGCCTGGTCGGCGGCCCTCGGCGCGCTGGCCGCACCGCCGTGGTTGGCGTGGTCGTTCGCGGGGGTTCTGGGCGGCGCCGCGCTGGTGGCGCTCCTGGTGACGCACCCCGTGGCGGAGTCGTCGGCGTTGGCGTTGGTCGCCACGCTGGCCTGCGGCGCGACGGTGGCGGCGGTGGCCGGGGTCCACGTCCACCGGACGGCCGTCAGTGCCGCCTCAGCCGCAGTGGAGCACGGTGGGGAGACGGCCTTCCGCGCGGTGGTCTCCACCGACCCCCGTGCCAGGGCGGGGCTGTCGCGTCCGGGCCGGGCCGCGTGGGTGGTGCCCGCGCGCACCGCGTGGGTCCGGGTGGACGGCGTGGAGCGCGCGTCGCGGGCGCCGGTGGTGGTGCTGGCCTCCGGGGACGGGTGGTCGGACCTGCTGCCGGGCCAGTCCTTCGAGGCACGCGGTGCCTTCCTGGGCGCGGACGACGACCGGTTGACCGCCGCCCTGGTCCTCGTTCGGGGACCCCCGGAGCGGATCGGTGAACCCGGCGGCCTCCAGGAGTTCGCCGGTGGCGTCCGTTCCGGCCTGCGCGAGGCGTCGGCCGGGCTGTCCGCACCCGAGCGGGGCCTGCTTCCCGCACTGATCGTCGGTGACGTGTCGGCTCTGCCGGAGCGCACGGCCGAGGACTTCCGGGCCACCGGGATGACTCATCTGCTGACGGTGAGCGGCGCCAACCTCGCGATCCTCACGGGGTTCGTCCTCGGGGTGGCACGGTGGGCGCGTGCGCCCACCTGGTGCTCGGTGCTGGGCGGCGCCCTGATGATCTGGGTGTTCGTCCTGGTGTGCCGACCGGAGCCGAGTGTGGTGCGGGCGGCGTTCATGGGGTCGCTGGGACTGCTGGCGTTGGCCACCGGGCGCGCGCAGGCGGGCATGAGAGCCCTGTGCGTCACGGTGGTGGGGGTGCTGTTCGTGGCGCCCGGCCTGGCCGCGTCCTACGGGTTCGCGCTGTCGGTGCTGGCCACAGCGGGCATCCTGGTGCTCGTGCCCGGCTGGGCGCGGGCCTGGTCCTCGCGCTGGCCGCGCCCGGTGGCGGAGGCCCTCGCCGTCGCGGTGGCGGCCCAGGTGGCGGTCGCGCCGGTGCTGGTGCTGCTGTCCGGCGAGGTGTCCTGGGTGGCGGTCCCGGCCAACGTGCTGGCCGCGCCCGTGGTGGCGGTGGTGACCGTGGCGGGTTCGGTGCTGACCGCGCTGGCCTCGGTGTGGCCCGGGGCCGCCGCGTTCCTGGTGCCCCTGCCCGGTCTGGGGGTGTCCTGGATCGCCCTGGTGGCCGAGACCGGGGCCCGGGTTCCCTATGGCGCGCTGCCCTGGCGGTCGGACGTGGTGGGCGGTCTGTTGTTGGCCGTGGTGCTGGTGGTGTTCCTGGTGACCCGGGGCCGGACCCGGCGGGTGCTCGCCGCCGTCGCGGTGACCGTGCTGGTCCTGGGGCTGGCCGCGCGGTGCGTGCCCGGTGGGTGGCCACCGGCGGGGTGGGCCGTGGTCGCCTGCGACGTGGGGCAGGGGGACGCCTTCGTCCTGGCCGTCGGACGGGGAGAGGCGGTGGTCTTCGACACCGGGGACGACCCGGACCTGGTGGACGGCTGCCTGCACCGGCTGGGGGTCCGGACGGTGCCGCTGCTGGTCCTCAGCCACGACCACGCCGACCACGTCGACGGAACGCCCGGCGTGCTGCGGCAGCGGAGGGTTCCGGCGGCGCTGGCACCTCCGGGGTTCGGTGAGGGGGAGGCGGGGCGGCTCCTGGCCGAGGAGGGAGTGGAGCTGAACGAGGCGGAACGGGGCCAGCGGTTCCGGGTGGGTCCGTGGCTTCTGCGGGTGCTCTGGCCGGAGGAGGGGTTCGTGGGATCGGTGAACGACACCTCCGTGGTGGTCCGCGCCGACGGCCCGCAGATGTCGGTGCTGCTCACCGGGGACATCGAGGTGGAGGCGCAGAGCGCGTTGCTACGCGAGCCGGAGCCGGAACTGCTCTCGGTGACGGTGCTGACCACCCCGCACCACGGCGCGAGCACCCAGTTCCCGGCCTTCCTCACCGCCACGGACCCGACGGTGGCGGTCACCTCGGCCGGTCGGGAGAACTCCTACGGCCACCCGACCCCGTTCACGGTGGGCGTGCTGGAGGAGGTGGCCCGGGTGCACGCCCGCACGGACCTCGACGGGGACGTGGCCGTCCTGGGCGGACCGGTACGCGTGGCCACCCGTGGCCCGGACCCGGGCACCGGTCCGCAGGGGTGATCCGGGGCGGGGAACCGGTGATCGGGCACCGGTTGGTCGGTGGGGCGTGGCATCCTCGTTGTATGCCTGCACCCGCCCTCATCACGCTCATCGTCGGCGACGAGGAGCTCCTCGTCGACCGTGCCGTGGCCGCCGTCGTCGCCTCGGCCCGCGAGGAGGACCCCGAGGTGGACGTCCACGACCTCGTTCCCTCCCAGGTGGGACCGACCACCCTGGTGGAGGTCACGTCCCCCTCGCTCTTCGGTGACCGCCGGGTGGTGGTGCTCCGGTCCTCCCAGGACCTGGTCAAGGACCTCGCGGCGACCGTCACCGACTACCTGGGGTCGCCCGCCGACGACGTGTTCATGGTGCTCACCCATGCGGGCGGCGCCAAGGGCAAGGCGTTGCTCCAGGCGGCGGTGAAGGCCGGGGCCCGGCGGGTGGACTGCAAGGGACCCACCAAGGGGCCCGAGCGGGTGGCCTTCGTCAAGGGCGAGTTCTCCTCGGCTGGTCGGCAGATCACCGGGGACGCCGCACAGGCCCTGGTGGACGCGGTCGGCACCGAGCTGCGCGAGATCGCGGCGGCCTGCACCCAGCTGATCGCGGACACCGAGGGCAGGGTGGACGCGGCGGCGGTGGCCCGGTACCACTCCGGCAGGGCGGAGGCCTCCGGGTTCACCGTCGCGGACCGCGCCGTGGAGGGGCGCCTGCCCGAGGCCCTGGAGCAGCTGCGCTGGTCGCTGGCGGTGGGCACCGCCCCGGTGCTCATCAACAGCGCCCTGGCCGGTGCCGTACGCGGGATCGCGGTGGCCGCCCAGCCTCCGCGCGGTGTGAACGAGGCGGAGCTGGCCAAGCGCGCCAAGGTGCCGCCGTGGAAGCTGCGCACCCTGCGCCAGCAGGCACGCGGGTGGAGCGCCGCCGGGGTGACCCGTGCGATGGCGGTGATCGCGGAGACCGACGCGCTGATCAAGGGCGCCGGACGCGATCCCGAGTACGCGCTGGAGCGCGCGGTGATCGAGATCGCCCGCGCCCGGGGCACCCGCTGAGCGGAGCGGCGCCGCACCGCCCGCCGGACTCCGACCCGGTTCCGGCTCGCGCCGCGTCCACGCGCCCGGGGGTCCGGACGGGGCTCAGTGGATGGTCCGGCCGCCCTGCCACACGCGCAGCGTGTGCAGGCCCATCGACCACGCGAAGGCACCCTCGTGGTCGGCGTCCCACTGCACCAGGTCGGCCAGCATGCCCGGGGCGATCATGCCCCGGTCGTTGAGGCCCAGGGCGTGCGCGCTGCCCGCCGTGGCGGCGTTGAGCGCCTCCTGGACGGTCATCTCGAACATCGACACCGCCAGGGAGATGACCAGCGGCATGGACGTGGTGCCGGACTGACCCGGGTTGTGGTCGGTGCCCAGGCCCACGGGGACACCGTGGTCGAGCAGGGCGCGCACCGGCGGGGTACGGCGCTCGTGCAGGGCGGTGGTGGGGCAGGCCACCACGGGTGTGCGGGTGGACGCCAGAGCGAGCAGGTCCTCGTCGTCGGCCTCGTGGACGAGGTCCACCGAGGAGCAGCCGAGTTCGGCGGCCATCCGGACGGCGCCGTGCCGTGGCCGCGAGCAGGCGTGCAGGGTGGTGCGCAGGCCCACCGACTGGCCCACGCCCAGGAGCATGTGGGCGTCCTCGGTGGTGAACTGCTGGTTGTCGCAGTAGACGTCCACGCCGTCGGCCCCGGCCATGGCGGCGTCGCTGAGCCAGGAGGCGGCGGTGGCCACGTACTCCTTGGGACGGCCGAAGAACTCCGGCGGGACCCCGTGCGCGGGGAAGAACGTGACGTGCAGCCGGGGCATCCCGGGTTCCTCCTCAAGGGAGCGCAGCAGGCGCACGTCCGCGAGCTCGCCGTCCCGGGTGAGGTGGTAGCCGGTCTTGGCCTCCACGGTGGTGCTGCCGGACAGCACCCAGTGCCGGAGCCGTTCCCGGACCGCGTTGCACAGCGTCCAGGGGTCGGTTCCCCGGGTGATGGTGACGGTCGTGGACACCCCGCCGCCCGCGGCGAAGATGTCCGCGCGGGTGGCGCCCTTGGCCCACATGTTGACCTCGGCGTAGCGGTCGCCCGCGTAGACGGGGTGGCAGTGGGCGTCGACCAGGCCGGGCGTGACGAGTCCGCCGCCGATGTTGACGACCTCGTCGACCTCGGTGAGGTCCTCCATCACTCCGGGGATGCGCTGGGGGAGCTCGGCCGCGTGACCGACCCAGGCGATCCGGTCGTCGTCCATCAGGATGGCGGCCTTGGTGAGCAGCTCGATCCCTGTCCACAGCCGACCGATGTTGGTGAGGAGTACTACCGTCATGGGGTGGTCCGCCCTCGCCGGTCAGATCCGCCGCGGGACGCGCGGAGCAGGGACGTGGCGTGCACGGGCGGGCATGGCGACCTCGTATCTGGAAACGATTCCGACAGGGCCGTGGGCGACCCGGAGTCGCCTCGCGGTGCCGTGACAGTGGGGGTTCGCATCGGCCCGGGGGGACAGCGATCACTGCCGGCCAGTGCTCCAAAACCGTAGTCCATCCTCGGAGCCCGTGTACACCTCCCCGAGGGGACGAATGCGAGCGTTACCGAGCGAAACTCGCAAGCCCGCAGCGTGATGAAGACCACCCGGACCCTCCCTGAGCTGGCCTTCCTTCTCGCGATCGAGCTCCGATCGTGTTCCTCGGGAACGTGAGTGCCGCTGGCGCGGCTCCCCGGGAGTCCGTGGTCGCGACACGACGCGGCCGGGACGTCCCGTGGACGTCCCGGCCGCGTGTTCGCCCGTGCCGGGTCTCAGGCGTTGCTGGGCGCGTACTCGTCGAGCTTGGCGGCGAGCAGTTCGGGGACGAAGGCGTGCAGCGCCGTCCCGTCCCCGGTGTGCTCCTCGCTGAGGATGCGGCCCTCCTCGTGCACCCGGGCGATGAGGTCGCCTCGCGAGTACGGGACCAGGGCGCGCACCTCCTTGGCGAGCTCCGGCAGCGCCTCGGCCAGTGCCGTGACCAGCTCGGGCACACCCTCACCGGTGCGCGCCGACACCTCGACCAGGTCGGGGTAGCGGGTACGCAGCGCCCTGAGCGTGTCCGGGTCGGCGGCGTCGACCTTGTTCACCACGATGAGCTCGGGCACGTCCACGGCCTCGATCTCCGCGAACACCTCGCGGACCGCGCTGATCTGCTGCTCCGGGTCGGGGTGGGCGCCGTCGACCACGTGCAGGATCAGGTCGGAGTCGGCCACCTCCTCCAGGGTGGAGCGGAACGCCTCGACCAGCTGGTGCGGCAGGTGCCGGACGAAGCCCACGGTGTCGCTCAGGGTGAAGCCGCGACCGTCGGGCGTGCGGGCCTGACGGACGGTCGGGTCCAGGGTGGCGAACAGCGCGTTCTCCACCAGCACCCCGGCGCCGGTGAGCCGGTTGAGCAGGCTGGACTTGCCCGCGTTGGTGTACCCGGCGATCGCCACCGAGGGCACCTCGCGGCTGCGGCGAACGTCCTTCTTGACCTCGCGCGCGGTCCGCATGTGGGCGAGCTGACGGCGCAGCTTGGCCATCTTGTCGTTGATGCGTCGGCGGTCCGTCTCGATCTTGGTCTCACCGGGACCGCGCGTGCCGACGCCGCCGCCCGCACCGCCACCGCCGGAGCCGCCCGCCTGTCGGGACAGGGAGTCACCCCAGCCGCGCAGTCGCGGGAGCAGGTAGTTGAGCTGGGCGAGTTCGACCTGGGCCTTGCCCTCGCTGCTGCTGGCGTGCTGGGCGAAGATGTCGAGGATCAGAGCGGTCCGGTCGACCACCTTGACCTTGACGACGTCCTCCAGCTGGCGCAGCTGGCCCGGGGTGAGCTCGCCGTCGCAGATGACGGTGTCGGCGCCGGTGGCCTCGACGATGTCGCGCAGTTCCGCGGCCTTGCCCTTGCCGACGTAGGTCGCGGGATCGGGCTTGGAGCGGCGCTGGGTGAGTCCTTCGAGGACGAGGGCGCCCGCCGTCTCGGCGAGTGCGGCCAGCTCGGTCAGTGAGTTGTCGGCGTCGGTCTGGGTCCCCCTGGTCCAGACGCCGATGAGCACGACCCGCTCCAAGCGCAGCTTCCGGTACTCGACCTCGGTGACGTCGGTGAGCTCGGTGGAGAGCCCTTGGACGCGGCGGAGCGCGTGCCGTTCGGCCAGCTCCATCTCGCCCTGGTCGGGCGTGTGGCCCTGGTCCTCGTAGTGGTCACCGCCAGCGGCTCCGCCGCCGACGGTGCTCTCCTCACGGAAGTCGTCCTCGCTGTGGGCCTGGTGCCCCGCGCGGTCGCTTCCGTGGGTGTCAGCTGTATTCATATCCCTCCAGGTGGGTCAACGCATGTGCCGCCATGGTTCTTCCCGGAGCGGGTACGACGGCCGTGGTCACGATGCTCGCACCTCCGCTCGGGCAGGGCATCCGAATTATCGCAGGGAACGTGACACAGGCCATGTGTCCGCGCGGACGCGTGAGATCCTTGGAGTAGCTCCAACACTCAAGAAGCGCAGATCTTCCGTCGGAACTTTGGACATACTTCCGCCTTGATGAAGATCTTCACTGATCAAGCACGTGAGTGACGTTGACCGCTCGACATCAAGATAGTAGCTTCATTTCCACATCCCAGAAGCTTGTTTCGTATTGCGGAAGGTTATCCATGGGCGCCACGCACGGGGTCGAGATCACCGGCCCCCTCAACGATCGGTTCGACGAGATCCTCACCGAGGACGCCCTCGCCCTCGTCGCCGAGCTGCACCGCACCTTCGAGTCACGCCGCCAGGAACTGCTGGCCGCGCGCCGGACCCGCGAGGAGCGGATCGCCGCCGGCGAGGACCTCGACTTCCTCCCCGAGACCCGGCACATCCGCGAGGACGACAGCTGGAAGGTGGCTCCGGCCGCCCCCGGCATCACCGACCGCCGCGTCGAGATCACCGGTCCCACGGACCGCAAGATGACCATCAACGCGCTCAACTCCGGCGCGAAGGTGTGGCTGGCCGACTTCGAGGACGCCAACACCCCGCTGTGGGAGAACATGATCCAGGGGCAGCTCAACCTGCGTGACTCCCTGGACCGCGAGATCGACTTCACCTCCCCCCAGGGCAAGACCTACGCCCTCAAGGACGACTCCGAGCTGGCCACGATCGTGGTCCGCCCGCGCGGCTGGCACCTGGACGAGAAGCACGTCCTCGTCGACGGCCAGCGCACCAGCGGCGGCATCGTGGACTTCGCGCTGTACTTCTTCCACAGCGCCAAGCGCCAGATCGCCAAGGGCAGGGGCCCCTACTTCTACCTGCCGAAGATGCAGAGCCACCTCGAGGCCCGCCTCTGGAACGACATCTTCGTCCTGGCCCAGGAGCGTCTGGGGATCCCGCGCGGCACCATCCGCGCCACCTGCCTGATCGAGACCATCCCGGCCGCGTTCGAGATGGAGGAGATCCTCTACGAGCTGCGCGAGCACTCCGCCGGTCTCAACGCCGGTCGCTGGGACTACCTCTTCAGCATCATCAAGACCCACCGCACCCGTGGTCGCGGCTTCCTGCTGCCCGAGCGCAACGCCGTCACCATGACCGCACCGATGATGCGCGCCTACACCGAACTGCTGGTCAAGACCTGCCACAAGCGCGGCGCCCACGCGATCGGCGGCATGGCCGCCTTCATCCCGTCCCGCAAGGACGAGGAGGTCAACCGGAACGCCTTCGCCAAGGTCCGCGACGACAAGTCCCGCGAGTCCGGCGACGGTTTCGACGGCTCCTGGGTCGCCCACCCCGACCTGGTCCCGATCGCCCGTGAGATCTTCGACGGCGTCCTGGGCGACCGCCCCAACCAGATCGACAAGCAGCGCCCCGAGGTCGAGGTGTCCGCCGCCGACCTGCTCGCCGTGGACCAGACCCCCGGCGGCGTGACGCTCGCCGGTCTGCGCGGCAACGTCAACGTCGCCCTCCAGTACCTGGCGGCGTGGATGGGCGGCAACGGCGCGGTGGCCATCCACAACCTCATGGAGGACGCCGCCACGGCCGAGATCTCCCGGTCCCAGATCTGGCAGTGGCTGCACAACGACGTCACCCTGGACGGCGGCGAGAAGGTCACCGCCGACCTGGTCAGGCAGATCATCGGTGAGGAGCTGGCCGCCATCCGCGAGGCCCTCGGCGCCCACTTCAACGAGGACCTGTACAAGCAGGCCAGCGAGCTCTTCACCGAGGTCGCGCTGGACGACGACTACGTCGACTTCCTGACCCTGCCCGCCTACGAGCGCATGCCGTAGCCGACCGGAACCCGTCCAGCGCGGCCAACCTGGACGGATCGGGCCGGTCCACCGAGTCCGACTCGCGGACCGCCCCGCACCGGTTTCACAAAACGAAATACCGTTTCCACCGTGCCCCTTGCCTCGGCAGGGGGCACGGTCGTACGGTCCCCTTGCGAGGCCGCAGTCGGAGAGCGCCACCCCCAGCCGTGCTCTCCGGACGGAACCGGGAGGCGCCCATGACCACGTCCGCACCCGACACGCCCACGGTGCTGGCCACCCTGATCCCCCGGCTGCGTGAGATCTGCGGTGACGACGGCGTCCTCACCGATCCCTCCCAACGGCGCGTCTACGAGAGCGACGGCCTCACCTACCACCGCGCCACCCCGGGTGTCGTGGTCATGCCGACCACCACCGAGCAGGTCGCCGCCGTGATTCGCCTCTGCGCCGAGCACCGCGTCCCCTTCGTCCCGCGCGGGGCGGGCACCGGTCTGTCCGCGGGCGCGCTCCCCCACGCCGAGGGCGTCCTCCTCGTCACCTCCCGCATGCGCCGCGTCGTCGAGATCGACGTGGAGAACGAGTGCGCGGTGGTCGAACCGGGTGTGGCCAACCTCGACGTCACCCGGGCCGCGAGCCCCCACGGCTACTACTACGCACCCGACCCCTCCAGCCAGCAGGTGTGCTCGGTGGGCGGCAACGTCGCGGAGAACTCCGGCGGCGCCCACTGCCTCAAGTACGGGTTCACCGTCAACCACGTGCGCGGACTCCAGATCGTCACCCCGGCGGGCGAGATCGTCGAGCTCGGCGGCAAGGCACCGGGCGCGCACGGGTACGACCTCATCGGGGCGTTCGTCGGATCCGAGGGCACCCTGGGCGTGGCCACCCGTGTCACCGTGTCCCTGACCCGCTCCCCCGAGAAGACCGTGACCCTGCTGTCGGCGTTCACCTCGCTGGACGCGGGTGGCGAGGCGGTGAGCGCTATCATCTCCGCCGGGGTGCTGCCGTCCGCCATCGAGATGATGGACGCCCTGGCCATCGAGGCCGCAGAGCGCGCCGTGGCCTGCGACTACCCCGAGGGAGCGGCCGCCGTTCTGGTGGTGGAGCTGGACGGCCCCGCCGAGGAGGTCGACGCCCAGCTGGAGAGGGTCACCGCCCTGTGCGCGGACGCGGGTTCCTTCGAGACCCGCGCGGCCAGCGGCGCCGAGGAGCGCGCCCTCATCTGGAAGGGCCGCAAGTCCGCCTTCGCCGCCGTGGGCCGGATCAGCCCGGCCTACATCGTGCAGGACGGGGTGGTACCGCGCACTTCGCTGGGCGAGGTGCTGGGGCGGATCGCCGCGCTGTCGGCGGAGTCCGGCATCCGGGTGGCCAACGTGTTCCACGCCGGAGACGGGAACCTGCACCCGCTCGTGCTGTTCGACGACTCCGAGCCCGGCGCGGGCGAGCGCGCCGAGCGGGTGTCGGGGGCGATCCTGGACCTGTGCATCGAGCACGGCGGGTCCATCACCGGGGAGCACGGGGTGGGCGTGGACAAGGCGTGCAAGATGCCCCGCATGTTCGACGACGCCGCGCTGGAGACCTTCGACCTGTTCCGGAGGGCCTTCGACCCGGACGGGATCGCCAACCCGGAGAAGCTCCTGCCCACACCGCGCCTGTGTGGCGAGCGGCCGGGGGTGCGCACCGGGGTGCACCCGCTGGTGGAATCCGGCGAGGCCGAGCAGTTCTGAACCGCCGGGCCGCGGCGGAGTGACGACGAGGGCCGGGAGGCCGAGGGTGAACCTGGATGTCGATGGCTGTGACCTGAGGGAGGCGACCGTTGAGGACGCCGTGTGCGGGGTCGTGCCCCGGTACGTGGCGGCGCCGTCCGACACCGACGCCCTCGCGGGCGTGATGGCGGCGGCGCACCGGAGCGCGCTCTCGGTGACCGTGCGCGGTGGAGGCACCGCACTGGACTGGGGCGGGACACCGCGCTCCCTCGACCTGCTGGTGGACGTCTCCGCGCTCTCCTGGATCGACCACATCGCCGGTGACCTGGTGGTGGAGGTCGGTGCGGGCACCCCGGTGGCCGACCTGTACGCGGTCCTGGCCTCGGCCGGGCAGCGACTGTCCTACGACCCGGTCCGGCTCGGCTGCACGGTGGGCGGAGCCGTGGCGACGGGGGTGAGCGGCCCGCGCCGTCTGCTCTCGGGAGCCCTGCGCGACCTCGTGATCGGGATGACGGTGGTGCGCGCGGACGGGGTGGTGGCCAGCAGCGGCGGCCGGGTGGTCAAGAACGTGGCCGGGTACGACCTCGCCAAGCTGCACACCGGCGGGTTCGGCACGCTCGGTGTGATCGCGTCGGTCGCCTTCCGCCTGCACCCCCTCCCGGAGTCCCTGCGGGTGGTGAGCGCGCGGGTGTCCTCCCGGTCGCGGGCCGAGGAGGCCCTGGCCGCGTTGCGGGCGACCTCCGTGGTGCCCTCGGCCGTGGAGCTGGACTGGCCCCCCGAGGGCCCCGGACGACTGGACGTGGTGCTGGAGGGGACCCCGGCCGGGCTGGAGGCACGCGCGGGGAGGACGGTGCGGGCCCTGGCCGAGAACGGCGCCGACGGCCCGCCCACGGTCCGCGAGGAGTTGCCCGAGGGCTGGGGCGTGCTCCCCGCCGAGGGCACCCTCGCCCTGGTCACGACCCCACCGGCCCAGAGTGTCGCGGCCGCCGCCTGGGTCGCGGAGGTCTCCGGGGCGGTCGACGCGGGCGCGCGCACGCAGGGTTCGGCCTCGACCGGGTCCCTGGTCGTGTCCTTCCCCCCGGGAACCGCCCCGGAGCGGATCGGGCTGGTGGTCGACGGCGTCCGGTCGGCCACCGAGCATCCGCTGGTCCTGCTGCGTTCCGAACCGGACGTGCGCGCCGCCGGGATCAGCCCGTGGGGCGAGGTCCCCGGCCTGGGGCTGATGCGCGCGGTGAAGGACTCACTCGACCCCGGGCACCGCCTCTCCCCCGGCCGGTTCGCCGGGGGGATCTGAGCCACCCGACCCGCCACCCGCCCGCCTCGACACCAGGGAGCCCCGTGACCGACCTACCGACCGAACCGGCCAGCGGTGGACCCGGCGAGCGCGAACGGCTCTTCGGTGACCTGCTGAACGACTGTGTGCACTGCGGTTTCTGTCTGCCCACCTGCCCCACCAACGTGTTGTGGGGCCAGGAGATGGACTCCCCGCGCGGACGCATCCACCTCATGGGGCAGATGCACGAGGAGGACGTGCTCACCGAGACGGCGGTCGGGCACTTCGACAACTGCCTGGGCTGTCTGGCGTGCGTGTCGTCGTGCCCCTCCGGGGTGGCCTACGACGCCCTCATCGAGCACACCCGGTACCGGGTGGAGGAGGAGCACCGACGGTCCCCCGGCGAGCGCGTGCTGCGCGGGGCCGTGTTCTCGCTCTTCCCGCACCGGGGGCGGCTCCGGGCGCTGCGCGGGCCGTTGCGCGCCTACCAGGCGAGCGGAGTCTCCGCGCTGGTTCGCAGGTCCGGGCTCCTGGACCGGATCTCACCGACCCTGGCCACCATGGAGCGGATCGCCCCGCCCCTGTCCGCGCCCCCTCCCCCGCTGCCCGAGCTCGTCCCGGCGGTCGGTGAGCGGCGCGCCCGGGTGGGCATGCTCGTGGGCTGTGTGCAGGGCGCGTTCTTCCCCGAGGTCAACACGGCCACCGCCCGGGTGCTGGCCCTGGAGGGCTGCGAGGTGGTGATCCCGCGCGCCCAGGGGTGCTGCGGGGCGCTGTCGGGGCACTCGGGGCGGCTCGGCGAGGCGGCGGACTTCGCGAAGGGCCTGATCGAGGTGTTCGAGGCCCGTCAGGTAGACCGCGTCGTGGTGAACTCCGCCGGGTGCGGGTCCAGCATGAAGCACTTCGACCGGACCCTGGACGAGGCGGGGGCGGGACCGGCGTGGGTGGAGCGTGCCCGGGCGGTCGCGTCGAAGGTGGTGGACCTGACCGAGTACCTGGTGGCCCTGGGCCCCCGCGCCGAACGCCATCCGATCCCGCTCCGGGTGGCCTACCACGACGCGTGCCACCTGTCCCATGGCCAGGGGGTGACCCGCCAGCCGCGTGAGCTGCTCCGCCAGATCCCCGGCCTGGAGGTGGTCGACCTGCCCAACAAGGAGGTCTGCTGCGGTTCGGCGGGGGTGTACAACCTGTTCAGGCCGGAGGCCGCGAGCGAACTGGGCGACCGCAAGGGAGCGGACGTGGCCTCCACCGGGGCCCGGGTGCTGGTCTCGGGCAACCCCGGGTGCTCCCTCCAGATCGCCTCCGCCATGGAACGCGCGGGTTCGCCGGTGGCGGTGACGCACACCGCCCAGATCCTGGACGCCTCCCTGCGCGGCCTGGACACGCGAGCCCTTCTCCACCCGCCTCGCTCCTAGCCTCTCCGAAGGCCCGGTGCTCCGTTCCACGGAGCACCGGGCCTTCGGCATGTCCCTCCCATGCGGGTTCGGTCCTCACCCAGCGCCATCGACGTCGTGGGAGCGCAGCCAGCCCAGGACCGAGAACCGGAAAAGAAGAACACCCACCACGAGAGCACCACAAAGAACGAACAGGTCGAATCAGGAATTTCCCTCATATACACGATCCGAGAGAAGTGCAATTCGCGCGGAGCGCGATTCGAGGTGCCCCAAAATCCGGAAGAGATCACCTTCCGATCCGCATTCTCATGTCCGCATCCGGTCATAATCATCTCGAACGTCAACCAGACCAGGGACACCCAACGACCTGCGGAAGAACACGAATCGTGCCCCACTGGAGCGGATTCGAACGATTTCCTCGGACGACAGAAAGGAACACCCCAGAACCCCCTGCCAGCTGGGAAAACGTTGACCGGATCCAGACCCTCCAACCGGAGACCGAGCGACTTGACATCCCACACGAAGGGTCCTTACTTTTTTCTTGCGGACGAAAGTCCGTGTCGAATCCCCCAAAGAAGGAATCATGAGCAGAACAAAGAGAGTCCTCGCGACCCTGCTGATCACGGCTGGCATGGGCATGGCCAGCTCCGGAGTCGCGGCGGCGGCCGTCTCCCACGTCGGAGGAGGCATCTGGGACCGAGGCGTCGTTTCGGACCGCGTCTATTCGAACTACCTCCACGAAAGCAGGTGCCACGGGTCCACCGCCGTGGGTGTTCGCACCGTTCGTTCCGCCGACACCAGCGCGGGCCTCTGGTCGCGGGCGAGCGTCCAGAAGGCGTGGGTCAACAACCAGATGTACTGGCGCAACACCTGCGGCTGACGAATCAGGAGAATCCCCCATGACGTTCACCCAACACCTCGTCGTGACCGCCGTGCTGACGGCGGGAATCGCCGCCGGGTCGGCCTCCGCCGCCAGCGCGAGCGGCCCCGTCTGGAACCACGGCACCACCGGCTCCGGACTGGTCGGGACCAGCTACTCCCACTACTTCCATCCGTCCTCCTGCCACGGGGCCACCGCGGTGGGCAGGACCACCGTGCGTACCGCCGACATCGGCGGCGGGTTCTGGGCCCGCGCCGACGCGCCCAGGGCCATCGCCAACAACCAGGCATACCGACGTACCTGCTGATCCCCCGCCTCCGACCCGCCGCCGCCCTGGCGGCGGCGGGTCTCTGACAGGAACGACCCGTGCCCAACAGAACACTCGCCTTCGCGTACGCGGCCTGTGCCGTGTTCGCGACGCTCATCGCCTTCCTTCTCGCCGGTACCTCGGAACGCACCACCTACGTCCTGGAGGACTCCCGGCTCGTCTGGATCACCCAGAACGAGGGCGGGCACGACAACGACGAGGTCGCCGCCTCCGTGCAACAGGTGGCCGACGAGCACGACACCGCGATCGGCTTCGCCGTCCTCGACGTGAACCAGCCCGCGTCGCTGGGCCATCTGTACCTCGCCGTCCCCGGGCCGGACTCCCGCCAGGCGGGTTGGTTGGCGGACGGCTACCCCTCCTTCGGCCGGGGCTTCTCCGTCGAGACCCATCCCGTCGCGGACTTCGGTGAGGTCGGTCCGAACGGCACCTACCTCGTCTTCGGTTCCGAGGCGGCGGAGTCGGCGCTCCGTTCGGCGCTCTCCGAGCACGGTCTCCACGAGGCTCCCGGTACCCAGACGACCCAGGCGTGGCACTACTTCAGCGGCGGCTTCCTGTTCCACCTGCTGTTGGTCGCGGTGCTCGGATCGGTCACCGCCGCCGGAGCCGGGGTCCTCCTCGGCGCACGGGAGTACGCGGTGATGCGCCTCCAAGGTCGTTCCTACCTGAGGATCCTCGGCGGGGACCTGCTCAGGGTCACCCGATGGGCCGGTGTCGTGCTCCCCGCGGTCTCCCTGGTCACTCTGGTGTTCCTCGGGTTCTACAACGGGTGGAACCAGCTCGGCTACTTCACCACCACGGCGCTGGTGTTCCTGGCGATGCTCGCGATCCCCTGCCTCCTGGTGCACGCCGCGTTCCTCGGAGTGGTGCACCTCACCGGAATCCTGCCCTCGCTCAGGGGCCGCCTGCCGGTACGGACCACCATCGCCGCGGTGTACCTGGTCCGAGTGCCGGTCCTGGTGCTGACCCTGGTCATCCTCGGAGGCATCGTCACCCAGTCCCAGAACGCCCGTGACACGGAGACCGCGCTCGGACTGTACGAGGACCAGGGCGAGACCTCCTTCCTGGGGCTGAGCGCCGACTACGGTTGGGACGACCCCCAGGCGGTCGACGACCAGCTCGGCCCCTGGCTGCGGGACACCGACGCGGACGGAGACCTGGTCCTGGCCGTGCACAGTCACCGGCTGGACCTGGACCGCGCCGACGTCGAGAACGGAACCGCGAACCGCCTGGAACAGCCACTGCTCGTGGTCAACGACACCTACCTGGAAGAGCAGGAGGTGCGGGCCCCTGACGGTGACCGGTACGGACCCGGGGAGGGTATCCGGGTCCTGGTCCCCGAAGGCCTCACCGTGGACACCGAGGTCCTGGTCGAGGCGGTACGGGCCACCTGGATCGACCCCTCCGACGCGCCGGACCGGGGACCCGACGTGCGTGTGTCGCCCACCGCGAACGACCAGAGCCTGTTCGTCTACGCGAGCAAGCGGTTCGACGAGCCCCGTCCCCACCTCCCGCTGCTCCACGACCCCGTCGTGGTCGTCCTGCCGAACGCCGGGGTGCTCGCGGACTCCACGTACGTGAGCCTCATGTCCCAGAATCAGCTCTACTTCCCGGACCCGACCGTGGTGGACGATTACCGGGCCCGGGATCCGGACGCGTCACGCTACCTGGCCATGGTGGAGACGCTCACCACCAGTGCGCTCGCCGAGCAGGCGGGAACGCTCACCACGCTGCGCACCGAGTTGTTCAACCTGGCCGGTGCGGCCGCCGTCCTGGTGCTCACCGCCATGGCCGCGTGCGTCGTGCACGTGCGCACTCGGGCGCAGGAGATCTTCGCGCGGCACATCAGCGGTTGGACCTTCGCCGCCACCCACCGCCGACTACTCCTCGTGGAGGGAGCGCTGGCCCTGGCCTTCCTGGGATGGGCGAACTGGGACACGCTCCGCAGGACGGCGCTGCTCGACGACCCCCTGTACGGAGGCCCACCGGACCTCGCCCCCAGCGGCGCGGAGCCCCTCCACGCGCTGGGGATCGTCCTGGCCTGCCTGGTGATCACCGTCGCCGCGCTGGCCCTCTTCCACCGCCGCATCGTCCGTGAAGGCGCCTCCCAGGCCTGAGCCCGAACCGAGGAGATCCATGATCACCGTGCAGCACCTCAGCAAGTCCTTTGGCTCCCGTGTCCTGTGGGAGGGCCTGGACCTCACCGTGCGGCCGGGCCGCATGCTCGCCCTGGTCGGCGCGAGCGGCTCGGGCAAGACCACCCTGCTCAACTGCATGGGGCTGCTGGAGCGGCCCACCTCCGGGCAGATCCTGTTCGAGGGCGCCGACGTCACCCGATGGGGGCCCGGCCGCCAACGCCGGTTCCGTCGCGACCACCTCGGCTACCTGTTCCAGAACTACGCCCTGATCGAGAACGCCACGGTGCGGGCCAACCTCGACGTGGCCCTGCGGCGCGGCGCCCGTGCCGACCACGCGACGGCCCTCGAAAGGGTCGGCCTGGCCGGTCGGGAGAGGGAGAAGGCGCACCACCTGTCCGGCGGAGAGCAGCAACGCGTGGCCCTGGCCCGGCTCATGGTCAAGAGGCCGTCCCTGGTGCTCGCGGACGAGCCCACCGGGGCCCTGGACGGGGGCAACGGGGCGATGGTGGTGGACGTCCTGCGTCAGATGAGCGGGGAGGGCTGCGCGGTCGTCATCGCCACGCACGACGACGCCGTCCGCGACGCCTGCGACACCGCCTTCGACGTGGCGGCGCGGAACGTGCTCTCCCCGCGCTGAACCGCCGGGCGGTCCCGTCAGATCAGGAGGGTCTCGCCCTCGGCGACGATCACGGCGGGGCCGCTCAGGCGGGCGCCGGAGGCGTCCACGTGGACCGTGCACTCACCGCCGGGAACCCGTACGCGCCACGTGGCGTCCTCCCCCTCGGGGGTGGCCGCGGCGGCCGCCGCCACGATCCCGGTGCCGCAGGAGCGGGTCTCGCCGGAACCCCGCTCGTACACGCGCATCTCCAGCACGCCGGGGCCGACCTCGGAGTACACCTCGACGTTGGCTCCCTGGGGGAAGGCCTCGGTGTCGAGCACCGGCAGTGCGGTCAGGTCGATCCCGGCCACCGGAGCGTCGACCTCGCAGGCGAGGTGCGGGTTGCCCACCGAGATGCGGGCGCCGTGCACGACCTGTCGGGCGAGCTTGGCCGAGGAGGTGCCCAGGCGCTCCACCCGGCCCATGTCCACGGTGACGTCGCCGTCGGACTCGATCACGACGCCCTTGGCGCCGTCACGGGTGCCGACCTCGAACCGGTCCTCCGAGACGAGACCGGCGTGCCGCAGGTAGTGCGCGAAGACCCGCACCCCGTTGCCGCACATCTCCGCGACGCTGCCGTCGGAGTTGCGGTAGTCCATGAACCACGCGGTCCGCTCGGCGGTGCGGGCGGCCGGGGCGAGCGTCTCGCCCAGGGCGTTCGTGCGCACCACCCGGAGGACACCGTCACCCCCGATACCGGCCCGTCGGTCGCACAGCGAACGTACGGTCTCCTCCGTGAGCTGGAGCTCCCCGTCCGGGTCGGGGAGGATCACGAAGTCGTTCTCGGTTCCGTGGCCCTTGGCGAATCGCATGCTGGCCATCCTAGACGCGCGCGCCCAGGTCATCGAACGGGCCGAGGTCCCGTCGAACTCCCACCGATCTCTCACCCGCTCCGGCCCCGGAGCGGGCCGGACGTGGTTACGCTGGAGGGATGATCAAGGTGATCGCGGTCGTGGGCCCGACCGCTGTGGGCAAGTCGGACCTGGCCGTCGATCTGGCGGAGTGGTTGGAGGAACGCACCGGGCGCCGGGGTGAGGTGATCAACGCCGACTCCATGCAGCTCTACCGGGGCATGGACATCGGTACCGCCAAGCTCCCCGTGGGCGAGCGCCGGGGCGTGCCGCACCACCTGCTGGACCTCTGGGACGTGCGGGAACCCGCCGACGTCGCCACCTACCAGACCCTCGCGCGGGAACGGGTGGACGACTGCGCCGACCGGGACGTCATCCCCGTTCTGGTGGGCGGTTCCGGGCTGTACGTGCGCGCGGTCCTGGACCACATGGAGTTCCCGGGCACCGACCCCCGGGTGCGGGCCCGGCTGGAGAACGAGCTGGCCGACGTCGGCCCCGGACTGATGCACGCCCGGCTGGCCGAGTCCGACCCCGAGGCCGCCCGCACCATCCTGCCCGGCAACGGACGGCGGATCGTCCGTGCCCTGGAGGTCATCGAGCTGACCGGGCGCCCGTTCACCGCCAACCTGCCCGACCACACCTCCTTCTACCCGTGTGTGCAGCTCGGGTTGACCGCCCCGCGCCCGGAACTCGACGAGCGCATCGACCTGCGGGTCGAGCGCATGTGGGACCAGGGTCTGCTGGAGGAGGTCCGTCGCCTGGACAAGCAGGGCCTGCGCGAGGGGCGCACCGCGTCCAAGGCCCTCGGCTACGCGCAGGCGCTCGCCCAGCTGGACGGTGAGATCACCGAGACCGAGGCCAAGGAGCAGACCGCACAGGCCACGCGCCGGTTCGCCCGTCGCCAGGAGTCGTGGTTCCGCCGTGACCCCCGGGTGGACTGGCTCCCCTACGACGCCCCGAACCTGCTGGAGCGGGCGATGACCCAGGTGGAGTCGGCGCTGTCGGGGCGTACCGAGGAGCCGGGCGAGGCCCTGGTGGACGTCGCGACGCTGCTGCCGAACCCGCAGCGCTGAGCGCCCCCGGGCTCACGCCCAGGCGGCCACGAAGTACCCCACGCCGTAGGGCGCCTCGTAGGCGAGCAGGTCCCCGGTGAGGGCGCCCTCCCGGGCGGCCCCGGCCAGGACCTGCCAGGCGGGGCGCCCGGCCACCATGAGTTCGAGGGCCAGCTGGGGGTCGAGCCTGGCGAGGAACGCGGTGTCCGCCGCCCCCAGGGCCTCGGCGACGGCGTCGTCGTGGGGGACGGCCCGCGCGTCCACGTACCCCGGTGAGTGTTCGGTCCTGCGCGCGCTTCCGTCCCCCATGACCAGGAGCGCGACCCGGTCCGCCGACCCCGCGAGTTCCGCGCCGAGCCCCGCCGCGCGTTCCGGGGTGGTCCCGGAGGAGACCTCCAGGTAGCCGTCCGGGGTCAGGCCGCCGCGCTCGGCCAGCCAGCGGCCGGTCGTGGCCGCCAGGTCCAGAACGGCCGGTTCCGGTCCCACGCGCAGGACGACTCCGAAGTCGGCGAGGTCTCCACCGGTCTCGGACCCGAACAGGTGCTCACGCGGGCCCCGGCCCACCACGACGAGACGGTCGGCCCCGGCCCTGCCGAGCCCAGCGACGGCGCGGTCGCACGCGGCGCGCAGACCGTCGAGGTCCGGCGCCGCCCCCCGGGCGACCTCGGGGAAGAGCACGGGCGGATGCGGGCACACGGCGGCGGCGATCAACACAGGGGCGAGGCTATCGTCCCGTCCGCTCCGGTTCGGGCGATCCCCTTCGACTCGCATCCTCGGTTTCCCTCGACGGGGGCTTGTCCCGGGGTGCGATCTGGCCTAGCTTTGACTCTGTGACCAGATTTGAAATCCAGTCACAGAGTCAGAAGGATGCGGTCCGGGAGGGGAGGTCTGGATATGGTCTTCGCGTCAAGGCTGGTGAGTGCCCTCACCGGCGGCCCCCGTACCGAAGGAGCCGTACGTGTCCCCGTCCGCCGACCACAACGCCCAGGACCGGCCCGCCTCCGAACGCGAGCTACGGGCCGACCGCATCCTCGACGCCGCGGAGGAGCTGATCGTGGCCTGGGGTCAACGCAAGACCACCATCGACGACGTCGCCCGCCGGGCGGGGGTCGGCAAGGGAACCGTCTACCTGCACTTCCCCACGAAGGAACGGCTCTTCCTCACTGTGGTGATGCGCGCCCAGCACGACATCGTCAGTCGCCTCCTGGAGCTCATGCGCGAGGACCCGGAGGCGGCCCGACCCAGCGAGATCGCGCGCCACATCTACCTCCTCCAGTTCGACTCCCCCGTCGTCCACGCGCTCTACAACAACAGCAGCGAGGAGCTCAGGTCCTTCTCCCGCACCCTTCCCGAGCTGGTCAAGGACCTCGCGGAGGCCCGGCAGAAGGTCCTGCGCGACTACTGGGACCTGTTGGAGGAGCACGGGGTGCTGAGCCCGCTGCTCCCCTCGGAACAGCAGTTCTACGCCTACAGCTCCACCGTCATCGGACACCTGCTCGCCGAACCCCTGCTCGCCCAGCAGGGGTACCCCGTTCCCGACCGCACCACCCGGGCCGACCTGGCCGCACGCAGCATCCGCCTGCTCATGGAACAGGACGTGACCGCGACCGCCATGGAGGCCGTGCAGGCGGGGGCCATCACCCTCTTCTCCGGACTCGACCGGCTCCTGACCGGCGAGATCGAGGAACAGAAACGCGTCAAGCGCAGCACGTAGACCCCACGAGGAGGGGCACATGACCACCGCCGCACCAGCCACGGACCACTCCCGCGACCCCGAACCCATCAACATGCGCGCCGAGGATTTCGCCGCACGGCCGCTGGAGGTGATCGAACGGATCCGGGCCGCGGGCGGTTCGGCCCCGGTCGTCTTCCTCGACGGTCAGCCCGCACGGGCCTTCGTCGACGACGCCGACGTGCGCACCATCCTCAGCGACCGGCGGTTCGTCGTCGACCCCGAGAACGTGCCCCAGGGGCTGGAGACGACACGGCGGTCGGACGCCATGGTGGCGCTGGGACTCCGCCGCGACCTCGTCACCTACCTGACGGAGTCACTGCTGGACAAGGACGGCTCCGACCACGCCCGCCTACGCAAACTCGTCTCCCGCACGTTCACCGTGCGCCGTGTCAACGAGATGCGGGCGAGCGTCGAGCGGATCAGCGCCGACCTTCTGGCGGCGCTCCCCGACCACGCGGACGAGGACGGGGTGGTCGACCTGATCGAGCACTTCGCCTACCCGCTGCCCATCACGGTCATCTGCGACCTGGTGGGGGTCCCCGTGGCCGACCGCGCCCGGTGGCACGCCTGGAGCCACCAGCTGGCCCAGTTCGACCCCGCCCGGCCGGAGGTGATGAACGAGGCCCTCGGCGCGATGATCGACCACGTCGAGGCGATGATCACCGAACGCCGGGAACACCCGCGCGGGGACCTGCTCGACGCCCTCGTGCGCGCCCGGGACGAGGACGGCGGCCGACTCTCCCAGAGCGAACTGGTGACACTGGTGTTCACCCTGGTCATCGCCGGTCACGAGACCACCGCCCACCTGCTGGGCAACGGTACCCGCGCGCTCCTGGAACACCCGGACCAGCTCGCCCTCCTCAGGTCCGACCCCGGACTGCTGCCGACCGCCGTCCACGAGATGCTCCGCGTCGGCGGGACCGCCGTCTCGGCCAAGGCCCGGTACGCCACGGAGGAGGTCCGGCTCGAACGTGGGGTGGTGCCCGCCGGGCAGCGGGCGGTGGCGCTGATCTCCGGGGCCAACCACGACCCGGAGGTCCACTCCGAACCGCACCGGTTCGACGTCACCCGACAGCAGGGCAGGCCCGGCGAGGCCCACGTGGCCTTCGGGCACGGCGCGCACTACTGCCTGGGCGCGGCCCTGGCTCGCCAGGAGGGGGAGGTCGCGTTCGGCTCCCTGCTCACGACCTACCCCGAGCTGTCCCTGGTGCCCGGCCGCCCGCCGGTGTCCGACGCCGTCCCGGGGACGCTGCGCCTGAGGGAACTGCCGATCCGGCTCCGGCCAGCCGAGGTGTGAGCCGCGCCCGGACGGCACGAGGCCCCCGGCGCGTGTGCGTCGGGGGTCTCGGAGGCGTACGGGTCAGGCGTCGCAGCAGCCGCCAGCGGGGGCGGGCTGCTCGTCCGGAACACCGATCTTCGGCATGCCCAGCAGCACGTCCGGCTTGGTGACCTGGACGGGCCTGCCCTGGCGGGCGTCCCAGGCGTCACCGGCGCGGGTGCGGCGCAGGTTCCTGACGCCGGAGTCCGCGACCAGGTGGTGCGGGGCGGCGTAGGTGACCTCGACGGTGACCATGTCGCCCGGGCGGGGTTCCTCGGCGTCGCCCACGGCGAAGTGCACGAGACGGTTGTCGGGGGCGCGGCCGGACAGGCGCCGATGCGCGCCGTCCTTCTTGCCCTCGCCCTCGGAGACCATCAGCTCGACCTCGCGGCCGACCAGCTTCTGGTTCTCCTCCCAGGAGATCTGGTCCTGGAGCTCGACGAGCCGCTGGTAGCGCTCCTTGACGACCTCGGGCGGGATCTGGCCGTCCATGGTGGCGGCCGGGGTGCCGGGGCGCTTGGAGTACTGGAAGGTGAACGCCATGGCGAACCGGGACTCCCGGACCACGTGCAGGGTCTGCTCGAAGTCCTCCTCGGTCTCACCGGGGAAGCCCACGATGATGTCCGTGGTGATGGCGGCCCGGGGCATCGCCGCGCGCACCTTCTCCACGATGCCGAGGAAGCGCTCCTGGCGGTAGGAGCGGCGCATGTCCTTGAGGACCCTGCTGGACCCGGACTGCAACGGCATGTGCAACTGCGGCATCACGTTGGGCGTCTCGGCCATGGCCTCGATGACGTCGTCGGTGAAGTCGCGCGGGTGCGGGGAGGTGAAGCGGACCCGCTCCAGCCCCTCGATCTCACCGCAGGCGCGCAGCAGCTTGGAGAAGGCCTGCCGGTCCCCGAACTCGCTGCCGTAGGCGTTGACGTTCTGGCCGAGCAGTGTCACCTCGGTGACGCCCTCGTCGACCAGGGCGCGGACCTCGGCGAGCACGTCTCCGGGGCGCCGGTCCTTCTCCTTGCCGCGCAGCGCGGGCACGATGCAGAAGGTGCAGGTGTTGTTGCAGCCGACCGAGATCGACACCCAGGCCGCGTAGGCGGACTCGCGACGGCTGGGGAGCGTCGACGGGAAGTGCTCCAGCGCCTCAGCGATCTCGACCTGCGCCTCGCGTTGGACGCGGGCGCGCTCCAACAGCGTGGGCAGGGAGCCGATGTTGTGGGTTCCGAACACCACGTCCACCCAGGGGGCGCGGCGCACGATCTCCCCGCGGTCCTTCTGGGCGAGGCAGCCGCCCACGGCGATCTGCATCCCCGGGTTGGCGTCCTTGACCGGGCGCAGGTGACCGAGGTTGCCGTAGAGGCGGTTGTCCGCGTTCTCACGGACCGCACAGGTGTTGAAGACGACGATGTCTGCGGTGGTGTCCTCAGCTGCGCGAGCGTACCCAGCGTCCTCCAGCAGACCGGAGAGGCGCTCGGAGTCGTGGACGTTCATCTGGCAGCCGTAGGTCCGCACTTGGTAGGTACGACTCTGGCTCACCGTTCCAGGCTATCCGCTTCGCGGCGGCCTCCAGGACGCTCGCGCGGAGTCCGGTCCGGAGCCTCGGGGCGGAGTCGGCCGGACCGCCGGTCGGGGCGCTCCGCCGGACCGGATTCGGTCTCCCGGATCATTGGGGACAGGCCAGCCGCCGGTTATCGGGAGCGTGGTTTCCGAGGGCGTTCCCCGAGCCTCCTCCCGTCTTCCTGAAGTCCTCCTTAAGGCGGAAAGCCAGTTTCCGGGAAAAGGGACGCTCCGTAACACGCCCGCAATCCCTGTTACGGAACCCGGCACCACACCTCCCGCGTGACCTGGAGGGACGGCGCCCACCATGGTCGGCTCGGAGTTCCGACGCCGTCACGGAGAGCCACCACCGGAAACTCTGGAGAGTGACTCCGACACTCCGCGCGACAGAATCCGTCCTACACAACGAAATCGATAACGGTTTTGCCGATCACGCCGTAACAAGTCAGCTACTCCTGGGTCAAGCAGCGTTTTCGTGATGACACGGCAACTTGGACCCATTAGGTTCCGATGCATGACTTCAACTCCTCTCGTCGTGCTGGAGAACGTCAACAAGCACTTCGGCGACCTGCACGTGCTCCGCGACATCGATCTGACGGTTAACTCCGGCGAGGTGGTAGTCGTCATCGGCCCGTCCGGGTCCGGCAAGTCGACGCTCTGCCGCACCATGAACCGGCTCGAGACGATCGACTCCGGTGTCATCTCCCTGGACGGTCAGCCCCTGCCCGCCGAGGGCCGCGGCCTGGCCAAGCTGCGCAGCGACGTCGGCATGGTGTTCCAGTCGTTCAACCTGTTCGCGCACAAGACCGTGCTCCAGAACGTCACGCTCGGCCCGATGAAGGTGCTCCGCCAGTCCAAGGCCGACGCCGAGGCCCGTGGCATGGAGCTCCTCGACCGGGTGCGGATCGGCAACCAGGCACACAAGTACCCCGCCCAGCTCTCCGGTGGTCAGCAGCAGCGCGTGGCCATCGCCCGCGCGCTGGCGATGAACCCGAAGGTGATCCTCTTCGACGAGCCGACCTCCGCTCTGGACCCCGAGATGGTCCAGGAGGTCCTCGACGTCATGACCGACCTCGCCAGCGAGGGCATGACCATGGTCGTGGTCACGCACGAGATGGGCTTCGCCCGCCGTGCCGCCAACCGGGTCGTCTTCATGGCCGACGGCCAGATCGTCGAGGAGAACACCCCCGACGAGTTCTTCACCAACCCCCGGTCGGAGCGGGCCCAGGACTTCCTGTCGAAGATCCTGACCCACTAGGTTTCCGAGCCTTCGGGCTCCCCCAGATCTTCGCGTTCTTCGCACGCTCAAGGAAGAGGTACCCCACATGCGAGCACGTCGTTTCAACACCATCCTGGGCGGCGCCGCCGTCCTCGCCCTGACCCTGTCCGCCTGTGGCACCGCCGACGTCGGCGGCGAGGGTGACGGCGGCTCCGGCGACGGTGGCGGCAACGGTGACACCATCACCATCGGCGTCAAGTACGACCAGCCGGGCCTGGGCCTGAGCGAGGGCGGCACCCCCGCCGGTTTCGACGTCGACGTCGCCACCTACGTCGCCGGTGAGCTCGGGTACTCCCCCGACCAGATCGAGTGGACCGAGGCGGCCTCCGCCAACCGTGAGTCCTTCCTCCAGCAGGGCACGGTCGACATGATCCTCGCGACCTACTCGATCACCGACGAGCGCCGCCAGGTCGTCGACTTCGGCGGTCCGTACTACGTCGCCAAGCAGGACATCCTGACCCAGGCCGACAACTCCGACATCAACAGCCCCGAGGACCTCAGCGGCAAGGTGCTGTGCTCGGCCTCCGGCTCCCGCTCGGCGCACAACATCACCGAGGAGATGGAGATCGACGCCGAGCTGCGCGAGGCGGGCAACTACTCCGAGTGCCTGGAGCTGCTCAGCAACGGCACCGTCGACGCCGTCACCACCGACAACACCATCCTCGCGGGCTTCGCCGCCCAGAACCCCGAGGACTACCGGCTGGTGAACAACCCGTTCGGCGAGGAAAAGTACGGCGTCGGCCTGCCCGCCGGCTCCACCGAGCGCTGCGAGGAGGTCAACGCGGCCATCACCAAGATGTGGGAGGACGGTTCGGCCGTCGAGTACCTGGAGAGCGCCTTCGGTGAGACCGACTTCGCCTTCGAGGAGTCCGTCCCCGAGCTCGAGGCCTGCGCCTAAAACCGTCATCTGACCTTGTTCGGAAGGTGGGGTCGGGACCGCCCGGCCCCACCTTCCGAGCCTTGACCGGCTGGGACCTATGGAAGCCTTTCTCAGCAACATCGACAAAGTCGTCGACGGTTTCTCATGGACCGTCCGGCTCACCCTGTTCAGCGCCGTCTTCTCGTTCGTCCTCGGTGTCCTGCTCACCGCCATGCGGGTCTCCCCCGTCCCGCTGCTGCGCGGTCTGTCCACCGCCTACGTCGAGGGCATCCGGAACTCGCCCCTCACCCTGGTCCTGCTCTTCTGCGGACTGGGCCTGAACAGCGCCCTCGGGCTGAGCCTGGCCGACAGCGTGGCCTGGGACGTGTTCTGGTGGGCGGTCATCGGACTGTCCGCCTACACCGCGTGCTTCGTGTCCGAATCGCTGCGCGCCGGTATCAACACCATCCCGCTGGGCCAGGTCGAGGCGGCCCGTTCCCTGGGCCTGACCTTCACCCAGAACCTGCGGCTGATCGTCATCCCGCAGGCGCTGCGCACCGTCGTCGGCCCGCTGGGCAGCGTGCTGATCGCGCTGACCAAGAACACCACCGTCGCCTCCGTCGCGGGGCTGGGCGTCCAGGAGGCGTCCCGGGAGATGAAGCTCATGTTCGACCAGGGCGTCGCCCCGGTCCTGCCGACCTTCGTCGGATTCGCGATCGGGTTCCTGATCCTGACCCTGCCGATGGGGTACTTCTTCGGCTGGCTCGCCAAGCGAGTGGCGGTGGTCCGATGAGCGCGCAGTCCGTTCTCTTCGACGCTCCGGGGCCCAGGGCCCGGGCGCGCAACGTCCTCTACACGATCGTCACCGTGGCCCTCGGGCTGGTCGGTCTGGCCGTGCTGTACCTGGGGTTCAACCGGACCCTGAGCGAGCGCGAGTCCCCCCTCTTCTCGGCGCAGACCTGGGCGGTCAATCCGTCCGGGCAGTGGGCCGCGGAGAAGTGGGAACCGTTCCTGCGGCCGGAGACGTGGACGGGCTACGTCCTCCCCGGTCTCCAGAACACGCTGACTGCGGCGCTGACCGCGTCGGTGCTCGCGGTGCTGTTCGGCCTGGTCTTCGGCATCGGACGGCTCTCCGAGCGCTGGTGGATCCGCATCCCGTCCGGGGCCGTCGTGGAGTTCTTCCGCGGCATCCCGCTGCTGATGCTGATCTTCTTCACGATGGCGCTGCCCATCGTCGCCTGGCAGCTCTTCGACATCCCGACGGGCACCTTCCAGGTGACCGCGCTGGTCGCGGTGGTCACGGGCCTGACGCTGTACAACGGTTCGGTGCTGGCCGAGGTGTTCCGCGCGGGCATCCTCGCTGTGCCGAAGGGGCAGGCCGAGGCCGCGCAGTCCATCGGTATGAGCCGGACCCAGACGATGTGGACGATCCTGATCCCGCAGGCCGTCACCTCGATGATGCCCGCGATCGTGGCGCAGCTGGTGGTCCTGCTCAAGGACTCCGCGCTGGGTTACATCATCGCCTTCCCGGAGCTCCTGCGCAGCTTCACGCTGGTCGCCACCCGGGAGAGCAACGTGATCCCCGCGGCGATCATCTGCGCGGTCATCTACATCATCATCAACCTGTCGCTCAGCCGGTTCGCGATCTGGCTGGAGCGCCGCAACGCCCGACGGGGCCGGCCCTCCGCCAAGGCGACGGCGGCGGGCGGCGCGCCCACCGACGTGACCGGCCCGACCGCCGCACCGAGCGGTCAGCCCGGCGGGGCGGCGGCCCAGCCCCGTGGCGACGTCGTCGTGGTCGAGACCGAGGAGGGCTCCGAGCGGGACGAGTCGCGTCCCGAGCCCGAGTCCGAGCCGCGTCCCGAGCCAGGCGAGGGCGGTTCCGCTCCTGACGGGGGCTCGGGCTCCGGTGGGGACTCCGGTTCCGGCGGAGGCTCCGGCGGAGGCTCCGGCGGCGACGGGGGTTCGAGCTCGTAACCGAGCCCCCAGAGCACCCCGCGACGGCCCCGTGGACGCACCCCCGAGTGCGTTCCGCGGGGCCGTCGTCGTGGGCCCGTGGACGCACGGGGGCGGCGACGGGGTCTCCCACCGACCCCCACCGCGCCCCACCGTCCACAGGTGGCCCCACCGGGACTGCACACGAAGGCCATGGAGCACTAAGGTCGACATGTCATCTGATCACACCCACGACCCATCCTGAGCGGGACATGTCTGAACTGTCGAGCCCCCACGGCTCCTGGCCATCACCCATCAGTGCCGGTGACGTCGCCCGAGGAGTGCGCCAGATGGCGTACCCCTCCGTCCTGGGCGAGGAGGTCTGGTGGGAGGAGTACCGACCAGGGGAGGAGGGGCGCACCACGCTCGTGCGCCGGGACGCGGACGGCACCGTGCGCGACCTGCTCCCCGCCCCGTGGAGCGTGGGCACGAGGGTGCACGAGTACGGCGGCCGCTCCCACCTGCCGGTCCCCCGCCGTGACGACAAGGCCATCGCCCGGGTGGGCGTGGTCTTCGCCAACGCCGAGGACCAGCGCCTCTACCTGCTCGAACGCGGTGCGAAGGACCCGGTCCCGCTGACACCCGAACCCGAGGCGCCCGGGGCCCTGCGCTACGCCGACCCGGCGCTGGGCGCCGACGGCCGGCAGCTGCTGTGTGTGCGGGAGCAGCACGTCGACGGCGGCGTGCGCCGTTCCATCGTCGCGGTGCCGCTCTCGGGGCGGGGCGGGCACGACCCGTCCGCGATCCGCGAGCTGGTCTCCGGCGCGCACTTCTACGCCTCCCCCACCGTCTCACCGGACGGCACCCACCTCGCCTACGTACGGTGGAACCATCCGAGGATGCCCTGGGACGGCACCGAGCTGCGGGTGGGCGAGCTCACCGAGAACGGGCTGCTCGGGGAGTACACGCTCAAGGGCGGCGTGGACGAGTCCGTGCTCGCCCCCGTCTGGGCGGACGACTCCACACTGTACGTGGCCTCGGACTGGCCGGGCTTCTGGAACCTCTACCAGGCGGGTCTGAAGGGCCAGGCCATCGCGCTGTACCCGGCCGAGGAGGAGTTCCACTCCCCGCCGTGGCGCCTGGGCGAGCGCTGCTTCCGACTGCTGGACGACGGTCGGATCGTGACCCTGCACGGTGACACCGCGATGCGGCCGAGCGTGTACGACCCGGACACCCTCGACCTGGAACCGGTCGGCACCGACCTGACCGCGTGGTCGCACCTGGACTCCGACGGGACCAGCGTGGTGGCCCTCGCCGCCTCGGCGGACACCGCCCCGTGCCTGGTGCGGCTGGACCCGGACCGCCGCACGGTGGAGGTCCTCGTGGGCTCCGACGTGCCGGTGGACCCCGCGTACCTGCCCGTTCCCCGCACGGAGACGCTCCCCGGCCGCTACGGGGCGACGGTGCACGCCAACGTGTACCCGCCCACCAACCCCGAGGTCTCCTCGGAGGGTCCGGCCCCCTACGTGGTGTGGGCGCACGGCGGCCCGGTGGGGCAGGCCTCGCGCTCGCTGGACCTGGTCAAGGCCTACTTCACCAGCCGTGGGATCGGCGTCGTGGACGTGGACTACGGCGGTTCGACGGGCTACGGGCGCTCCTACCGCAAGCGCCTGCACAAGCAGTGGGGCGCGGTGGACGTCGAGGACTGCACCGCCGCCGCCCGAGCCCTGGTGGAGCAGGGGCTGGCCGACCCCGAGCGTCTGGCCATCCGGGGCCCGAGCGCGGGCGGACTCACGGCCCTGCTCGCCCTGACCGGTGACACCTTCGCCTGCGGGGTGTCGTACTTCGGTGTCACGGACCTGCTGGGGCTGGTCAAGTCCACCCACGACTTCGAGTCCCGCTTCACGGACACGCTGGTGGGCACCCTGCCGGGGTTCGTGGAAACCTACCGGGAGCGGTCACCGATCAACCGGATCGGTGAGATCACGGCCCCCGTACTGCTCTTCCAGGGTCTGGAGGACCGGGTGGTCACCCCGGACCAGGCGACCCGCATGGCCACGGGGCTCAGCAGGCGGGAGGTGCCGTACGCGCTGCTGGAGTTCGAGGGTGAGGCGCACGGCTTCCGGTCCGAGGCCGCGCGCGTTCGCACCCTGGAGGCTGAGCTGGCCTTCTACGCGGGGGTCTTCGGTTTCACGCCGGACGTGGCCCCGTTGGAGCTCACCACCGATCCTCCCGCGCCGCGCGAGGAGCCGGAGGACGATCTCCCCGTCGTGGAGCAGCTGCCCGAGGTGACCCCGGAGGCCGGTGTGACCGCCGTGACCGGTGAGCCCGTGATCCGGGAAGCCACGGAACCGTCCTGATCGCCGTGCGGCCCCGGTCGGGGCGGGCCGAGTGAGGCGCGCTGGGACGGGCTCTGGGGCGTGTTTCCCGGATCGTTCCGCGGCGCTCGCGTCGCCACGCTGCCTCTCGCCGCGCCGATGAGGCCCGGACGGCCAGACCCGGTCGGGCCCCGCTGTGCGAGCCCGCGTCCAGCGCACACGACGGCGGCCCCACCACCACCGGCGAAGGCACCCGCACAGGCACGCCCTAGCCGAGGCGGGCGAGGAGGTGGGCGTCGAGGAAGCCGCGTTCGGAGGCCGGATCGTGGAGCAGTCGGGCCACCACGGTGAACCCGGCCCCGGTCAGCAGCCCGGCGAGCCGGTCCGCGGGCCAGCTGTGGGCGGGTGCCACCCTGTGGTCGAAGCGGATCGTCTCCGGCCCGTCCGTGGCGAAGAACGAGACCAGCAGCAGTCCCCCTGTGGTCAGGACGCGCGCCTGCTCGGCCAGAAGCGCGGGCAGCTCCTCGGGCGGGGTGTGGATCATCGAGTAGTGGGCCAGCACGCCGCCGAGCGCGCCGTCCTCGACCGGCAGCGCCTCCATCCGCGCCTCGTCGAACCGCAGGGACGGGTACGCCCGCCGCGCGTGCTCGACCATGGCCGGGGAGAGGTCCAGGCCGAAGGCGTCCAACCCCAGGTCGTCCAGCATGGCCGTCAGATGCCCGGGACCGCAGCCGACATCGGCCGCCCGTGGGTTCCCCGTCCCGCGCACCAGCTCGGCGAAGGTGCCGATCATGTTCCGCGCGAACGGTTGGGTCTCCAGCCGACCGGCGAACAACGACGCGTACAGTTCGACGACCCCGTCGTAGGCCGCCCTGGTCCGGTCCTGGTGCTCCGTCATGGGAAGGGAAGCTAGCATCCGCGCGTGGCCCGCGTCGCGCGGGCCGTCGCTCCCCGCCCCCGCCCACGCTCACGGCGACCGGGGCCGTTCCGACCCGCGTCCCGTGGGGACCGGTGCGCCCGAGGGCGGCCGGCACGGCGTGATCACCCGCCGGAACCCACGTCGCACGGATGAGCGCACCCCCGAGCGGGCGGCTAGAGGTCGGGGTGGTCCAGGTCGGCCTCCAGGCCTTCCTGTTCCATCTCCTCGCGCACGATGCGGTAGGACAGACCGCCCGGGTAGCCCTTGCGACCCAGGACACCCAGGGCGCGGCGGATCCGGGACTCCTTGTCCTTGCCACGACTTCCGCGCAGGCTCTTGCGGGCCAGGGCGCGGGCCGCCTCCTGCTCGTCCTCGTCGCTGACCTCGGAGACCGCCTCACGGACGGTCTCCTCCTCCACTCCCCGGGTGCGCAGTTCCTGGGTCAGGGCCCGGCGGGACAGGTGTCTGCCGTGCTGCCGGGAGGAGACCCAGGCCTGGGCGAAGGCGGCGTCGTCGATCAGCCCGGCCTCGTCGAGGCCGTTGAGGACCTGTTCCACCACCTCGTCCGGGTACTCCCTGCGGTGCAGGGAGCGTTCCAGCTGGGCACGGGTGCGCGGGGAGTGGGTGAGCATCCTCAGGACCAGGTTCCTGGCCTTGTTCTCGAGGTCCGCTCCGGGTCTCCCGCCCGGAGCGGCCTCCTCGTCGGCGCTCACCGGGTCGGCCTCGGCCGCTCCGGCGCGGTCGGCTGACCGGCGCCCCTCACGCATCCGGGGCGGCGGCCTTGGTGGTCTTGGCGGCGGCCCGCTTGGCGGGCGCCTTGGGCTCCTCGACCTTGACCGGGTCGGTCTTGGCGGGCTCCGCGGGGCCGGAGGCGCTGTCGTCACCCTGTCCGGGGATGCCCAGCTTCTCCTTGATCTTCTTCTCGATCTCCTTGGCCACGTCCACGTTCTCGCGCAGGAAGTTGCGGGCGTTCTCCTTGCCCTGCCCGAGCTGGGTGCCGTCGTAGGTGTACCAGGCACCGGACTTGCGCACGATGGCGTGCTCCACGCCCAGGTCGATGAGGCTGCCCTCACGGGAGACGCCGACACCGTAGAGGATGTCGAACTCGGCCTGCTTGAAGGGCGGCGCGACCTTGTTCTTGACGACCTTGACGCGGGTGCGGTTGCCGACCGCGTCGGTGCCGTCCTTGAGCGTCTCGATGCGACGCACGTCCAGGCGGACCGAGGCGTAGAACTTCAGCGCCTTGCCACCGGTGGTGGTCTCCGGCGAGCCGAACATGACGCCGACCTTCTCGCGGAGCTGGTTGATGAAGATCGCGGTGGTGCCGGTGGAGTGCAGGGCACCGGCGATCTTGCGCAGCGCCTGGGACATGAGCCGGGCCTGGAGGCCGACGTGGCTGTCGCCCATCTCGCCCTCGATCTCGGCGCGGGGCACCAGGGCCGCCACGGAGTCGATCACGATGATCGAGACGGCGCCGGAGCGGATGAGCATGTCGACGATCTCCAGCGCCTGCTCACCGGTGTCCGGCTGGGAGAGGAGGAGGTTGTCGGTGTCGACGCCGATCTTCTTGGCGTACTCGGGGTCGAGCGCGTGCTCGGCGTCGACGAAGGCGGCGATGCCGCCCATCTTCTGGGCGCTGGCCACCGCGTGCAGCGCGACGGTGGTCTTACCGCTGGACTCGGGGCCGTAGACCTCGACGACCCGGCCCTTGGGCAGGCCGCCGATACCCAGGGCGACGTCCAGCGCGATGGCGCCGGTGGGGATCGCCTCGATCGGCGGACGGTCGTCGTCCCCCAAGCGCATGACGGAGCCCTTGCCGAACTGCCGCTCGATCTGCGCGAGCGCTGTTTCGAGAGCCTTGTCTCGGTCTCCAGATGCCACGGGATTCCCCTGTTGGGTTGATGCCTTTTTCTTCATGATGCGCATGACGCTACGCGGTCGGTACGACAATCGCGACGCTCGGCGTCCGCCCGTCGAGAACCCAGACTACCCGAACTCATGTTCGAAATCCGGTGCGAACCCCTGGCGTCCCGGTTTTTACGCGGGCTTGGCGAAGGACGGGTCAGCGCACGGAGGCGGGAAGGTCGAACGCGTCACACACGGCCCGCCACACCTCCTTGGCCGAGATCCCGTCGGCCAGCGCCTGGTTGACCGTGCGGGAGCCGAGCTTCTCGATGACGTAGTCCTTGGCCAGGCTGTCCGCGTAGGCCTCGCCGAACTGGGCGTGCATGTTGTGCCAGAAAACAGTGAGTCTCATCGGCCCCAGTATGAGTGACCGGAGGGAGCCGGTGGGACTCGTCCACAGGACGGGTTCCACCGGGTCCCGGGCACCGGGTGTCCTGCGCCGATCTGTCGGCCCCCTTGGGCAGACTGGTGCGATGAGCGGAGCGACCGACCCCCTGGCACCCTTCGGAACGGCGACCCGGACCTGGTTCGGACGGGCCTTCCCGCACGGTCCCACGGCCGCCCAGACCGAGGCCTGGCGGACGATCGCCTCCGGCCGCGACACGCTGGTGGTGGCGCCGACCGGGTCCGGCAAGACCCTGTCGGCCTTCCTGTGGTCCCTGGACCGCCTCACCCACGCCCCCGTGCCGACGGACCGGACGAGGCGCTGCCGGGT
Source organism: Nocardiopsis eucommiae (assembly GCF_965344335.1). Taxonomy (NCBI): domain Bacteria; kingdom Bacillati; phylum Actinomycetota; class Actinomycetes; order Streptosporangiales; family Nocardiopsidaceae; genus Nocardiopsis; species Nocardiopsis eucommiae. Next base: position 49,412 of record NZ_CBDRIY010000024.1, on the reverse strand, counting down.
CCTGTACGTGTCACCGCTCAAGGCGCTCGCCGTGGACGTGGAACGCAACCTCCGCCAGCCGCTGGCGGGGATCGCGGCCGCCGCCGAGCGCGGCGGGGAGGCCCTGTCCCCGGTCACCGTGGGGGTGCGCACCGGCGACACCCCGGCCCAGGAGCGGCGCCGGATGGCCACCCACCCGCCGGACGTCCTCATCACCACGCCCGAGTCGCTCTTCCTGGTCCTGACCTCCCGGGCGCGCGAGGGACTGGCGGGGGTGGAGACGGTCATCGTCGACGAGGTGCACGCCCTGGCCGGGACCAAGCGCGGCGCCCACCTGGCGCTGAGCCTGGAGCGCCTGGCCGCCCTGCTGGACCGCCCGGCCCAGCGGATCGGCCTGTCCGCCACCGTGCGCCCGCGCGAGACCGTCGCCTCCTACCTGACCGGAACCGGTGGGGGCACCCCCGGTGCGGGCGCCGTGATCGTCGCACCGCCGGACACCCCGCGCATGGACCTGCGGGTGGAGGCGTCCGTCCCCGACCTGGACGAACCCGGGAGCCCGCCCGCCACCGCCGAGGGCCTGCCCCCGGACCCGCGCGCGGGCAACACCATGAGCCGGGGCTCGGTGTGGCCGCACATGGAGCGCCGGGTCCTGGACCTGGTCGAGGCCAACCGCTCCACCATCGTGTTCACCAACGGCCGCCGTACCGCCGAGAAGCTGTGTGCCCGGCTCAACGACCTCCACGCCGAACGCGTCGACGGCGGTCTGCCCGGTGAGGAGGTCGCCGCCCAGGTGATCGGCCAGTCGGAGCAGAGCCGTGGCGGTGCCCCGGTGATCGCGCGCGCCCACCACGGGTCCGTGTCCAAGGCCGAGCGGGAGCTCATCGAGGACGACCTCAAGGCGGGGCGGCTGCGGTGTGTGGTGGCCACCTCCAGCCTCGAACTCGGGGTGGACATGGGCGCGGTGGACCTGGTGGTCCAGGTGGCCGCTCCCCCGTCCGTGGCCAGCGGCCTCCAGCGGGTGGGCCGCGCGGGTCACCAGGTGGGTGAGACCTCGCGCGGGGTGTTCCTGCCGCAGTACCGGGGCGACCTGCTGGCGACCACCGTGGTGACCGAGCGCATGCGCGCGGGCGGGATCGAACGGCTGGAGATGCCGAGCGACCCCCTGGACGTGCTGTCACAGCAGGTCGTGGCGATGGTGGCGATGGACGACTGGACGGTGCCCGAGCTGGCGGCGCTGGTGCGCCGGGCGGCGCCCTTCGCCCGCCTGAGCGACGCGGTCCTGGAGTCGGTGCTCGACATGCTGTCGGGCCGCTACCCCTCGGACGAGTTCGCCGAGCTGCGCCCGCGCCTGGTGTGGGACCGCGACGAGGACGTGCTGCGGGCCCGGCCCGGCGCCCAGCGGCTGGCGGTGATCAGCGGCGGCACCATCCCGGACCGGGGCATGTACGGCGTGTACCTGGCCTCGGAGTCGTCGAGCAGGGCACCGACGCGTGTCGGTGAGCTGGACGAGGAGATGGTGTACGAGTCGCGGGTGGGCGACGTGTTCGTGCTGGGTTCGACCTCGTGGCGTATCGAGGCGATCACCGCCGACCGCGTGATGGTCTCCCCCGCCCCGGGCAGGCCGGGCCGGATGCCGTTCTGGAAGGCGGACGCCCTGGGGCGCCCGGCGGAGCTGGGCCGGGCGGTGGGCGCAATGACCCGCGAGCTGGCCGATCGCGACCGGGTCGCCGGGCGCGAGCTGGCCACGGAGGCCGGGCTGGACGGCTGGGCCGCCGACAACCTCGTGGAGTACGTGGCCGACCAGCGGGAGGCGACCGGGAGCGTGCCCGACGACCGCACGGTGGTGATCGAGCGCTTCCGGGACCAGGTGGGCGACTGGCGGGCGGTGGTGCACTCTCCGCTGGGTGCCCGGGTGCACGCCCCGTGGGCGCTGGCGATCGCCGGGCGCGTGCGGGAGCGGTTCGGCACGGACGCGCAGGTGGTGCACGGTGACGACGGGATCGTGCTGCGGCTGCCGGACGTGGAGGCGGGCGGCCTCCTGCGGGCGGGTGAGCTGACCGACCTGGTGTCGTTGGACCCCGGGACCGTGGAGGCCGTGGTCACCGACGAGCTCACCGGCTCGGCGCTGTTCGCGTCCCGGTTCCGTGAGTGCGCGGCGCGGGCGCTGCTGCTGCCCCGCCAGCGCCCGGACCGGCGGATGCCGCTGTGGCAGCAGCGGTTGCGCGCCCAGCACCTGTTGTCGGTGGCGGGCCGGTACGGGTCGTTCCCGATCGTGTTGGAGACGGTGCGGGAGTGCCTGCGGGACGTGTTCGACGTGCCCGCGCTGGCCGAGGTGCTCACCGACGTGCGGGCGCGGCGGGTGCGGGTGGTGGAGGTGGAGACCCCGCAGGCCTCACCGTTCGCCCGGTCGCTGCTGATGGAGTACACGGCGGCGTTCCTGTACGAGGGGGACGCGCCCGCCGCCGAGCTGCGCGCGCAGGCGCTCACCCTGGACCCGTCGCTGCTGGCGGACCTGTTGGGCAGCGCGGACCTGCGGGAGCTGCTGGACCCGGAGGTGGTGGAGCACACCGACGCCCTGTTGCAGCGGATCGCCGCGCCGGTGCGGGACCTGGAGGGCGCCGCCGACCTGCTGCGGGAGGTGGGGCCGCTGACCACGGCCGAGGCGGCCGAGCGGGGCGCGCGGCGGGAGTGGCTGGAGGAGCTGGAGGGTTCCGGCCGCGTGGTCCGGATGCGGGTGGCCGGGGCCGAGCGGTGGTGCGCGGTGGAGGACGTGGCCCGGCTGCGTGACGCCCTGGGCGCGGAGCCCCCGCCCGGTGTCCCGGAGGTGTTCCTGGAGCCGGTGGCGGAGCCGCTGGTCGACCTGGTCTCCCGGTACGCGCGCACGCACGCGCCGTTCACCTCGGCGCGGGCGGCCGCGCGGCTCGGGTTGGGGCGCGACACGGTGGAGGGTGCCCTGCGGGAGCTGGCGGGACGCGGACGGGTGGTCAGGGGCGGGTTCCGGACCGGCGGCAGCGGTACCGAGTGGTGCGACGACGACGTGCTGCGCCGTCTGCGGCGGGGTTCGGTCGCCCGGCTGCGCAGGGAGGTCGAGCCGGTCGAACCACGGGCGCTGGCCCGGTTCGTGCCCCTGTGGCAGCGTGCCGTCCCGGACGCGCGACTGCGCGGCCCCGACGCGGTGTTCGAGGCGGTGGAGTCGTTGCGCGGGACGGCGCTGGTCGCCTCGTCGCTGGAGTCGACGGTGCTGCCCGCCCGGGTGGAGGGCTACTCCCCGGTGTCCCTGGACGCGCTCACGCAGGCCGGCGAGGTCGTCTGGGCGGGGACCGGGTCGCTGCCGGGCGAGGACGGCTGGCTGGCGCTGGCCCCGGCGGACGAGGCCCGGCTGCTGCTGCCCGATCCGGTCCCGCCGGAGGAGGGTTCCCTGGCCGAGACCGTCCTGGAGGTGCTGCGGGAGGGCGGTGCCCTGTTCTTCCGGGACGTGTCCGACCGCGTGGCCCGTGCCCTGGGCGGGGCGGTGGTCTCCGACGCGGACCTGGTGGCGGCCTTGTGGCTCCTGGTGTGGTCGGGGTGCGTCACCAACGACACCCTGGCCCCGCTGCGCGCCGCGCTGGGTGCGGGCCCCGTCACGCGCCGGGGCTCCTCCCGTGCCCGGCACCGTCCGGTGATGCCGACGCGGTCCGGTCCTCCCACGGCGGCGGGCCGCTGGTCGGCGCTGCCGGTGCCCGACCCGGACCCGACCCAGCGCACGCTGGCGCGGGTGGAGGCCCGGCTCGAACGGGACGGGCTCCTGCTCAAGGGGCAGCAGGGCCGGGGCATCTCGTCGGACGAGTACCGGGTGCTGCGGTCCATGGAGGAGGCGGGGCGGGTGCGCCGGGGGTACTTCGTGGAGGGGCTGGGCGGGGCGCAGTTCGCGCTGCCCGGGGCGGTGGACCGGTTGCGGGCGCTGTCCGGTGAGGATCCGGGCGGTCCGACCCCGCCCGTGGTGCTGGCCGCCACGGATCCGGCCAACCCGTTCGGCGCGGCGCTGTCCTGGCCCGCGGGCGCGGCGGGTGTGGAGGCGTCCCACCGGCCGGGACGGGTCGCGGGCGCGCTGGTGGTGCTCGACGGCGGCCGCCCGACCCTGTTCGTGGGCCGGGGCGGGCGGTCGGTGCTGACCTTCGGCTCCACCCCGGCGCTGCTGGAGCGGGCCGCCCGCGCGGTGGCGGAACTGGTGGACGCGGGCGGGGTGGAGTCGCTCACGGTGGAGCGGGCGGACGGCGCGGAGGTCTTCGGGACCCCGGCGGACACCGCGCTGGTCGCGGCCGGGTTCCACGTCACCCCGAAGGGGCTGCGTCTGCGCCGCTGAGCGCGGCACGGCGGTGGGACCCCTGACCGAGCCGCGTCATGGTGCGAGGATCAGCCTCGACCACACGCACCCTACGCAGGAGGTGGCCTTGCCACTCGTGATCCGTCCCATGGAGCCGGGGGACACCGACGCCCTGGTGGAGGTGTCCCTCGCCGCGGACACCCTCTTCGCGGAGGCCGGGCTGGAACTCCCGCCGGACGATCCCCGGGAGATGCTCGACCACGTGGAGCGGGTGCTGGTGGCCGTCACCGACCAGGGCGTGTGCGGTCTGGCCGCCACGGTCGTCCTGGACGGGGCCGTCCACCTCGAACAGCTCGCCGTGCACCCGGACCACGGGCGGCGCGGGATCGGCGGGGCCCTGCTGGACGCGGTGTGCGCCCACGCCGAGGAGGACGGGTACGACCGGGTCACCCTCACCACCTTCCGGGACCTGCCGTGGAACGGCCCCTGGTACGGGCGCCGGGGCTTCGAGGAGCTCCCTCGGGAACGGTGGGGCCCCGAGCTGGAACGGCAGTGGGAGGTCGAGGAGGAGGCGGGGATCATGGTCCGGCCCAGGATCGCGATGGCGCGGCCGCTCGGGCGCGGCTGACCGAGGGCGTTCCGCCCCGGAGGGCCACCTTCGCTTTCGTCGCGCTTCGCGGTGTTGAGAGGATGGGGTCATGCACCCCACCGATCCCTCGGACCCCTCCGGCCCGACCGCCGACCTCAGCCAGACCTCCCCGCGCGGATCGGTCGGGCGTTACACGTTCCTCGGCGAACTGGGCAGCGGGGCCATGGGGACGGTGTGGCGGGCCCACGACACCGGGCTGAACCGGGAGGTCGCGGTCAAGGAGGTCCACCTCCCCCACGACATGCCGCCGCGTGAGCGCGAGCGCGCCCGGGCCCGGATGGTGCGCGAGGCCCAGGCGGCGGCGCGGGTCTCCCACCCCTCGGTGGTGACCGTGCACGACGTCCTGGACGAGGGCGGCGTCACGTTCATCGTCATGGAGCTGCTGGACGGTGAGTCACTGCGGGACCGGCTCCGGCGTACCGGGCCCCTGTCCGAGGACGAGGTGGAGCGGATCGCCCGACCGCTGCTGGGGGCCCTGTGGGCCGCCCACCGGGCCGGGGTGATCCACCGCGACGTCAAGCCCGCCAACATCATGCTGAGCGAGGGCGGTGCCCGGCCGGTCCTGACCGACTTCGGGATCGCCAACCTGCCCGACCACGAGGGCACCGCGCTCACCGGGACCGGGACCATCCTCGGCACGGCGGCCTACGCGGCTCCGGAGCGGCTGGAGGACGACGAGACGAGCGCGGTCTCGGACCTCTGGAGCCTGGGCGCCACCCTGTTCGCGGCGCTGTCCGGGGAGTCCCCGTTCAAGCGGGACACGCTCACGGGGACCCTCACGGCGGTGCTCACCCAGCCCGTTCCCCCGGTGCCCGCGCGTGGACCGGTGGCCGCCGTGGTCGCCGGGCTGCTGGTGCGGGACCCCCGGCGGCGCCTGCTCCCGGAGCGGGCGCTGGAGCTGCTCGACGCGCCCGCTCCCACCGCCTCGGCACCCCGGGTGTTCGCGGTGGCACCGCCCACCGCTCCGGTGGGCGACTCCCGGCGCTCCCGCGCCCCGCTGTGGATCGGCTCCGCCGTGCTCGCGGGGGTGCTGGTGCTGGGCTGGTTCACCGTCCCGGCCCTGTTGGCCGACGGGGACTGGAACGAGGCGGAGGCCCAGCTCACCGAGGAGGAGCCGACCCCCGAGCCGAGCGGTGCCCCCTCCGACGCCGAGGGCGCGTCCGACACGCTTCCCGAGACCCTCTCGGACGACGCGCCCGAGGGACACGTCCGCCTCGGGGACGGCGTGGTGGGGCTGGTCATGCCGGAGGACTGGACGGTGCGCGACGGGGACCTCCAGGGCGGCGGCGAGTCAGCCACCCGGCTGGCCTCGTACGACCTGGTCACCGGTGACGAGCACGGGTCCGTCACGGTCGTGGCCACCGAGTACGACTTCCTGGTCCGCGACGCCGAGGGCGCCATGGTGCGGATGGAGGAGCTGCTCCAGGAGGACGAGGACTTCAGCGACGTCCGGCAGCAGCGGCTGGAGACCGAACAGCTGGAGGGCCGCCTCCAGAGCGCCGTCTACGAGGTGCTGTTCCGCCACGAGGAGCGCGAGTCGCCGGACCGGTGGATGTTCACCCGGGAGATCACCGACGAGAGCCGGGGGATCTCCTACCGGATCAGCTTCAACTTCCCGGCCGACCTCCGCGAGGAGCGCCAGGACGAGTTCCAGGCCGTCATCGACTCCTTCGGCCCCGACACCGGGAACTGACCCCACCGCGCGCGTCCACGTCCCGCCGGGCGCGACCACGCCCGCGCGCCCCGGCGGGTGAGGTGCCGGGGCGCGGAGTCGGTGGGGGACGGGGGTTCAGACGGTGGAGGAGAAGACCTCGTCCCGGGCGCGTTCCAGGGCGTGCAGCAGGGCGCCCCGCACCACGGGGCTGCCCTCGACGGTGCCCATGGCCACCTCGGTGACGTTGGGGGCTATCCGCGCGGTGGCCGCCTGGACCCGCTCCGCGAGCTTGGGGCCGCCCGCCTTGGCGACGTCGCCGCCCAGGACCACCAGGCCCGGGTCGATGATGACGCTGACCGCCGCCACGCCCCGGGCGAGACGGTCGGCGAAGGCGTCGAGGAACGCGTCGCTCTCGGGAGTGTCACCGGCCGAGGCCGCGGCCACGACCTCGGTGACGCCGTCGCCGGGGATGCCGTGCTCGGCGGCGAGCTGGACCACCTGCTTGGCCTTGACCAGTGCCTGGAAGCCGTGCGGCAGCTCCCGGTCCCCCTGGGCCAGGTGGGATTCGTAGCTCCCGGTCAGGCCCACGTCGACCGGCATGGGGGCGCCGGGCACCGGCAGGTAGCCGATCTCCCCCGCGCCACCGGAACGGCCCCGGAGGATACGGCCGTCGATCATCGTGGACATACCGACGCCGCCCGCCGCGCTGAGCCAGATGAGCACGAACTCGTCCGCGCCCTCGGCCGCGCCCTCGGAGTACTCGGCCAGCGCCGCCAGGTTGACGTCGTTCTCCAGCATGACCGAGCGCTTGAGGTCGCTGCGCAGGGCCTCCAGGACACCCTCGTGCCAGGACATGAGGTCGAAGGAGAACCGGATGTCACCGGTGCGGGGGTCGACGACACCGGGGGTGCCGATCACGCAGGCGCGGACCTTGTCCAGCGGCACCTCGGCGGTCTCGGCCAGGCGCATCACGGCGGTGTGCACCAGGGCGACGGGATCGTCGGAGGCGCTGGGGTCGACCGTCACCTCGCTGATGACCCGGCCGGTGATGTCCGCGATCGTGGCGGTGACCCGTCCCGCGCTGACGTCGAGCGCCGCCACGTAGGCGCTCTCCGGGACGACCGCGTAGAGGGCCGCGTTGGGCCCCCTGCCCCCCGCCTGGCTGCCGACGACCCGGACCAGGTCGCGTTCCTCCAGACGGGAGAGGAGCTGGGACGCCGTCACCTTGGACAGGCCCGTCCTCGTGCCGAGTTGGGTCCTGGTCAACGGACCGCCGGACAAGAGGAGTTCCAGTGCCGCGCGATCGTTGAGCTGGCGCAGCAGCCGGGGAGTCCCCGGACGTTGAGACATAACCGTGACACCTCACCCTGTTTTTATTAGGAAAGTTTCCTGTTAATTTAGCTGACAACCTCACAGGAGGTCACGTCCCGGCAGGTCCGAGGCTGTATTCGGGCCACCGGTACCCGCGCCGGCGGGGCGGCCACAACCAGTGCTGTCCCAGCACACCCCCATAAGAGACGTCGAGGCGCCCGGGTCCGTTCATGATCCCAGGTCGTTTCGAGCACAGGCGCCGAGCCCCGGCGTGACGTGCGAAGGGAGATACGTTCACATGAGGTTCCCCAAGATCGCTCTGGCCTCGGCCGTGGTGATGCTCGCGGCCGCCTGCGGCGGTGGCGACGACAGTTCTTCCGGCGAGAATCCTGATTCCCTGACCGTGTGGGTCATGGGCACCTCCCAGGACGACCTGGTCGCGTACTTCGACGAAGCCGAGACCCGCTTCCAGGAGCAGTACCCGGACACCGCCGTCAACGTCGAGTTCATCCCGTGGGGTGACGCCCAGGAGTCGATCACCAACGCCATCGCGGGCGGCGACGCTCCCGACGTCCTCGAGGTCGGCAACGACCAGGTCTCCAGCTGGGCCTCCCAGGGCGCGCTGCTCGACATCGGCGACCACGTCGGCGAGTGGGCCCCCGCCGCCGACATGGACCAGGAAGCCCTGGAGTACGGCACGTACAACGGCGTCCAGTACGGCGTCCCGTGGTTCTCCGGCGTGCGCACCCTCTACTACCGCGCCGACTGGCTCCAGGAGATCGGCCACGAGCCGCCCGCGACCTGGGACGAGCTCATCGAGGTCTCCGAGGCTATCGAGGAGGAGTACGGCGTCCCCGGTTTCGCCGCGCCCACCGACTTCACCAACGGCATCGCCAGCTTCATCTGGGGCAACGGCGGCGAGATCGCCGTCCAGGACGGCGAGGAGTGGACGGGTCGGCTCACCGACCCCGAGACCGTCGAGGCCGTGGAGTTCTACGCCGGGCTCACCCAGGACGGCATCTCCCCGCAGAGCTACGTCGGTGAGACCGAGCTGGTCGCCCTGGCCGACATCGCCAACAGCCAGCTCGGCATGTACATCGACGGCGGCTGGGCCCTGGGCTCCATCGAGGAGCAGGCCGAGGACCCGGAGGTCCTGGAGAACATCGCCTCCGCCCCGATCCCCGGCGCCGAGGGCAACGCCCCGGTCTTCGCTGGTGGTTCGGCCCTGACCGTCTTCGGTCTCACCTCGTACCCGGACCAGGCCTTCGACCTGCTCGGCGTCCTGGGCGACCAGGAGGGCGGCAAGGCCTACGCCGACGTCGCGGGCTTCTTCCCGGCCTACCCGGAGCTGCTCCAGGCGGACGAGTACCAGAACGACCCCGCCCGCGCCGCCGCGGCCACGAGCATGCAGAACACGCGCTTCTTCCCCAGCACCCCGCGCTGGAACGCCGCCGACCTGGACAACAAGATCCTGCCCGGCGCCGTGCTCGACATCGTGCGGGGCGGCGACCCCGAAGAGGTCATGGAAGGCGCCAACGAGCAGCTGACCACCATCCTCAACGAGCCGGTCGAGTAAGAGCCCGTCCCTTCTGAGCACAGCCGTGAGGGCGGGCGCGGACCCCGCGCCCGCCCCTTCCGGTCGAACCCGCCCTGATTGAGAAGCCCATGCCGAGAACCGTCGACAAAGCGTCAGCCGAACCGGACGGCGCCGTGGGTCAGGCCCCCGCCCGAGCCAGGCGGCCCAAGCCGATCCCGTACCTGCTCATCATCCCGTCGGTGATCCTGCTGGCGGTCGTCCTGCTCTGGCCGATCGTCCAGATGGTCTGGTACTCGTTCACGAGTTTCACCACCCGCAACCTGATGCCCAACCAGCCGGGTCCGGAGTGGAACGACTTCGCTCACTACCAGAGCCTGCTCACCGACCCCGCCTTCTGGTCGATCCTGCGCAACACGGTCGTCGTCTGCGTCCTCATGGTGGGCATCACCATGGTGCTCGGAACGCTGATCGGCATCCTGCTGCACAAGCTGCCCAAGTGGTTCTCCACCTTCGTGGCCATCGGCATGATGCTGGCCTGGTCGACGCCGGCCCTGAGCGCCTCCCTGGTGTTCCGGTGGCTGTTCCTGCCCGAGCGCGGCCTCGTCAACGTCGTCCTCGACCGTCTGCCGAACTGGCTCGTCGGTGACGGATGGCTCCAGTACAACTGGTTCCTCGAACCGCTGTCGCTGTTCAGCATCCTCATCATGGTGATCGTCTGGCAGTCGTTCCCGTTCGTCGCGGTGTCGGTGCTCGCCGGTCTCAAGAGCATCCCGTCCGAGCTCTACGAGGCGGCCCGGATGGACGGCGCCAACGCCTGGAAGTCGTTCTGGAACGTCACCTTCCCGATGCTGCGTCCGCTGTTCGCGCTCCTGCTGGTCCTCCAGATCATCTGGGACCTGCGCGTGTTCACCCAGCTGTACATCCTGGCGAACAGCTTCCAGAACAAGGACGTCTACCTGCTCTCCTACTACATCTACCAGCAGGGGTTCAGCGCCAGCCCGGCCAACTACGGCATGGGTTCGGCCATCGCGGTGGTCATGACCGTCATGATCCTCGCCGTCACCGCGTACTACCTGCGCATCATGATCCGCCAGGGGGAGACCCGATGACCGCCGTCGACAAGACCGCTCGGCCCGCGACCGCCGCTCCCGGCTCCACGTCGGGTGGTTCCGGCGGCACCGGGACCCCGCGACGCGTCCACCGCCGCAGCCCGCTGCGCCGCCTGCGCGACCTCCCCCTGTACCTGGCCGGGATCGCCGTCTTCCTGTTCTCGGTCTTCCCCGTCTACTGGATGGTCTCGACGGCCTTCAAGCCGACCGGCGAGATCTTCACCCGGGACCAGCGGCTGTTCCCCCAGGCGCCCACGCTGGAACACTTCGACCGGGTGATCAACGGCCAGCTCATCCCCGGGGTGAACTTCGGGACCTTCCTCGCCAACAGTCTCCTGGTCACCCTCGGCGCCGTGGCCATGGGAGCCCTGTTCTCCCTGCTGGCGGCGGTGGCCGTCGCCAGGTTCCGGTTCAAGCTCCGCTCCGCCTTCATCATGCTGCTCATCGTCATCCAGATGGTGCCGATGGAAGCGATGATCATCTCGATCTTCATCAACTTCCGGTCGCTCTCGGAGGCCACCGGGGTGCAGCTGCTCGGCAACCTCTCCGGCCTGCTGATCGTCTACACCGCCGTGTCGCTGCCGATCACCATCCTGATGCTCCGCGGCTTCGTCGCCGCGGTCCCCAAGGAGCTGGAGGAGGCCGCGGCCATCGACGGCGCCAGCGGCTGGACCATCTTCTGGCGCATCCTGATGCCGCTCGTCGCACCCGGCCTGGTGGCGGCCAGCATCTTCGCGTTCATCACGGCGTGGAACGAGTTCATCGTCGCCCTGACCTTCCTCGGCCGGAGCACGGACAACTACACGCTGCCGCTGACCCTCTCCTACTACTTCGGCCGCTTCGGCACGGAGTGGGGTCCGATCATGGCCGCCTCGACCCTGCTGACCATCCCGGTGATGATCTTCTTCCTCTTCGTCCAGCGCCGCATGGTCTCCGGCCTGACCATGGGGGCCGTCAAGGGCTGACCGCCCGACACGACCGACCGTCACACCACACCATCCCCGCCACGCGTCTGCCCTCCCCTGGGCACCCTTGCTCACCGAACGGAGTTCGTCATGCCGCACGACCCGACACTGGAGCGTCTGGCCAACGCCACGCTGCTGGTGCCCTTCGAGTCCCTCCAGGCCCCCCGATGGATCTTGGACGGGCTGGCGGACGGGATCTCCGGCGTCTGTCTCTTCCACAACAACCTGGAGAGCCCCGAGCAGGTCACCGCGCTCAACGCGAGCCTGTGCGAGGCCACGGACACGCCGTTGATCTCCCTGGACGAGGAGGGCGGCGACGTCACCCGTATCGGCCAGGCCCGGGGCAGTGACTACCCCGGCAACGCCGCCCTGGGCGCGGTGGACGACCCCGACCTCACCCGGGCCACCCTGCGCGCGCTCGGCCACCAGCTGTCCGGTCTGGGCTTCAACCTGGACCTGGCCCCCTCCGTGGACGTCAACGTCGCGGACGACAACCCGGTGATCGGCACCCGTTCCTTCGGAGCCGACGCCGAGCTGGTCGCCCGACACGCCGCCGCCTCCGTTCGTGGCCTCCAGGAGGCCGGAGTGGCCGCGTGCGCCAAGCACTTCCCCGGCCACGGCGCCACCTCCCAGGACTCGCACCACACCCTGCCCCGTGTGGAGGCCGACGCGGACCTGCTGCACCGGCGTGAACTGCTGCCCTTCCGGGCGGCCATCGACGCCGGGGTCCGATCCATCCTGACCGCGCACATCGAGCTGCCCGGTCTGGGCGGCGGCGACGGCCCGGCCACGCTCAACCAGGCGCTGCTCAACGACCTGCTGCGCGGCGAGCTCGGGTTCGGCGGGGTCGTGGTGAGCGACGCCATGGACATGCGTGGGGTCAGCGGTGAGATCGGCATCCCCGAGGCCAGCGTGCTCGCGGTGGCCGCCGGGTGCGACCTGCTGTGCCTGGGCCGGTTCGTCTACGCGGACCAGGTCGCCCAGGTCCGCACGGCACTGGTCGAGGCCGTCCGGGAGGGCCGCCTGGCCGGTGAGCGGCTGGAGGAGGCGGCCGACCGCAACGCCCGGCTGCGTCAGTGGATCAGGGACTCCGCCGAGGGCCGCGCGGACGCGGAGGACACCGAGCGGGTCGGCCTGACCGGCGCCCGCCGCGCCGTCCGCGTGGACGGGGACCTCCCCCCGCTGGAGAACCCGTACGTGGTCGAGGTGGACGCCCCCGCCGGGGTGGCCGTCGGCGACGTGCCGTGGGGCCTGGGCCCCTGGTTCAGCGACACCGTCCGGGTCTCCCCGGAGACCGACGACCCCACCGCCGTGCTGACCGCCGCCTCCGGCCGCGACCTGGTCGTCGTTGTGCGCGACGCGCACCGGTACCCGACCGCCCAGGCGTTCGTGAACGCCCTGATCAGCGCCTACCCGAAGGCCGTGGTCGTCGAGATGGGCCTGCCCATCTGGCGGCCCGACTGCGGGGCCTATGTGAGCACCTACGGCGCCGCGCACGTCAACGGGCTCAGCGCCGCCGAGCTCCTGGGCTCCACGGGCGCGCTGGAGGCCGCGCGGTAGGCCGCCCGCCCCTCGACCCCTCCCAGGGCGTACCCACCCCGTACGCTCCGCCTCGGCCCGGTCCCCACCACTCCACCAGGGACCGGGCCGCGGGTGTTCTCCGGTTCCGACACGAGGGGGGGACATCACCCATGTCCCCGAAAGTCGGTAGGAGAAGTACCCTTGGCGTGTAGCATCCCGGCCGCTGGCAACACTCGTCGGCGCCCGGTGCCCCATTCGCCCTTCTAACCACGGCATAATCACAGCATGCGCCTTTCAGCCCGGGTCGACTACGCGCTTCGCGCGGCCGCAGAGCTCGCTGTCGCCAGCGACGGTCCGGTGACGGCCGAGCAGCTCGCACGCGCGCAGGCCATCCCCGGAAAATTCCTAGAGAACATCCTCACCCAGCTACGCCGTGCCGGTCTGGTACGCAGCCAACGGGGTCCCGTCGGCGGTTACTGGCTGGCCCGACCAGCGGCGGAGATCTCCCTCGCCGACATCATCCGAGCGGTCGACGGACCGCTCGCCAACGTGCGCGGGGAACGCCCCGAGCACGTCGACTACGACGGGGCCGCCCGCAGCCTGCAACAGGTGTGGATCGCCCTGCGCGCCAGTGAGCGCTCCATCCTGGAGGGGGTCAACCTCCAGCACCTCGTCACCAACGAACTCCCCGAACAGGTGCGCGTGCTGGCCGAGGACCCCGAGTCCTGGGTCAACCACACCCACCGCTGAACGGACAGCCCCTCCGGGGCGCCGCCCAGAACGCCGGAAGCCGGTCACCCCGAGGGGTGACCGGCTTCCTGAGTGCGGACTCGTACGGTCCGCGCTGACGAGTGCGGGTGGGACCTGGTGTCACACACCGGCCATGTCCGCGACCTGCGGAACGCGATCCGGGACGGGCGCGATGCCGAGGTCCTGCGCGGGAACGGGGTCGGTCGTGACCGCGTCGCCCAGCAGTGCGGCCTCCTGGAGCTCGGCCAGTGCCAGCTGGTCGGAGACCTCCCTGAGGACCTGCGAGAGCGGAACCCCGAGGGCCCCACAGATCGAGGAGAGCAGTTCGGAGGACGCTTCCTTCTGTCCCCGCTCGACCTCGGACAGGTATCCGAGGGAGACCCGTGCATCGGCCGACACCTCGCGGAGGGTGCGACCCTGGCGCTGGCGCAGCCGCCTGAGCACGTCACCAAGTAGGTGACGAAGCAGGACCATCATTCGCGCTCCCTCCCACCGGTAACGACCTTCATATACAACACCGTACCTGCCCCACGCCCGATTCGGGCACCTCTTGCCGTCCTGTTCGCTGGAGGGGGAACCGTGCCCGGGGGTGGTTTTGTTCCCTCACCCCGGGGGAGGTGGACCAGCCGGAGGGATCAGGCCCGGGTGTTTCCCGCCACGTCCCCGCGAACGGCGGCCCCCAGGAGCCTCAGCGCACCCGTGACCGTGTCAAGGCGGATACCCGAACGATCCCCGGTGAAACTGAACCGGACGACCCGGGTGTGTGACTCCGGTCCCGCGACCGCCGCGTAGACGGTGCCGACGGGCCGCCCGTCCTGCGGTTCGGGCCCGGCCACGCCGGTGACGGCGACCCCGAAGTCGGCTCCGGTGAGTCGGCGCGCCCCGCACGCCATGTGGACGGCGACGTCCGGGTGGACGGCGCCGTGCTCGGCGAGCAGTGCCTCGGGGACCCCGAGGACGGAGGCCTTGGTGTCCGTGGCGTAGGTGACAGCCCCGCCCCGGTAGGTGGCGGAGGCGCCGGGGACCGCGGTGAGGTGGGCGCCGATCAGACCGCCGGTGAGGGACTCGGCGGTGGCGGCGGTGGACCCGGCCTCCAGGAGGGCGCGGTGGGCGGCCTGCGCGGCCTCCAGCGCCTCTCCCCCGATCCGGGTGTCCCCCGCTCCGTCCACGGCCCTACTGCTTCCCGCCGTCGGCGCCCCTGGCCCGCACGAGGCGGACGGCGTCGACCACGTAGGTCAGACCGGTCCAGAGGGTGACGGCCAGCGCCGCGGCCATGACCCCGTGCGCGATCCAGATGAACACGCTGGTGAAGGGCAGCAGCCCCAACGGGAACAGGTAGATGCTGATCGCCACGATCTGGAGGACGGTCTTGAGCTTGCCGCCGCTGCTGGCGGGCATGACGCCGTAGCGCAGCACCGCGAAGCGCAGGGCGGTGATCCCCCACTCGCGCAGCAGGATCGCGATGGTGACCCACCACCACAGGTCTCCCTGGACGGAGAGCACGATCAGCGCGGCGCCGGTCAGCGCCTTGTCCGCGATGGGGTCCGCGATCTTGCCGAAGTCCGTGACCAGGTTCCGACGGCGGGCCAGCTCACCGTCCACCCGGTCCGTGATGGCGGCGATCACGAAGACGGAGAACGCGGCGAGCTGCCAGCCGAGCCCGTCCAGGAACATGAACCAGACGAAGACCGGCACCATGACCAGGCGGCTCATCGTGAGGATGTTCGCGATGTTCCACAGCGGAGCTTGGGGGGCGGGCGAGGCCGCGGGGTCGTGGGTGCTCATCTGTCGGCGGCTTCCCCGTCCTGCTCAGCGACGAGGTCGGCCCCCATCGACTGGATGACGGTGGCGCGCACGAGGTCACCGACGGCCAGACCCTCGCCGTACAGGATGGTGCTGCCGTCGACCTCGGGCGCCTGGTGCTCGGAGCGGCCCTCGTAGGCGCCGTCCTCCAGGACGGTCTCCACCAGGACGGTCACCTCGGTACCGATCCGCTCCTCGGCCCGCTGGACCATGAGCTCCTCGGCCAGGCGGTTGAGGGTGTCCACGCGCTCCTGGACGACCTCCTCGGGCACCTTGCCCTCGTGGGTCAGGGCCTCGGTGCCGTCCTCGTCGGAGTAGCCGAACACACCGATGGCGTCCAGGCGGGCCTCGCTGAGGAAGGCCACCAGCTCCTGGAACTCCTCCTCCGTCTCGCCGGGGAAGCCGACGATGAAGTTGGAGCGCGCACCGGCCTCCGGAGCGCCCTTGCGGGCGGTCTCCAGCAGCTCGAGGAAGCGCTCGCGGTCACCGAAGCGGCGCATGCGGCGCAGCAGCGGGCCGCTGGCGTGCTGGAAGGAGAGGTCGAAGTAGGGCACCACACCGGGGGTGTTGGTGAGCACGTCCACCAGCCCGGGGCGGACCTCGGCGGGCTGGAGGTAGCTGACCCGGACCCGCTCCAGGCCCTCGACGGCGGCCAGGCGCGGCAACAGCTTCTCCAGCGCGCGCACGTCGCCCAGGTCCTTGCCGTAGGACGTGGAGTTCTCGCTGACGAGGAAGACCTCGCGCACGCCCTCGCTGGCCAGCCACTCGGCCTCGCGGACGATCTCGTCGGGCTGGCGGGAGATGTAGGCGCCCCGGAAGGCGGGGATGGCGCAGAAGGTGCACCGTCTGTCGCAGCCGGAGGCGATCTTGAGGTTGGCGACGGGGCCGCCGGTCAGGCGGCGGCGCGGGGTGGCCGCGCGGTAGGGAAGCTCGGTGCCCTCAGCGCCCTCGGAGTCGGTGAAGGCGGCGTGTCCGGGCACGTGGACCTGGGAGGCGTCGCGCTCGGCCGGGCTGATCGGCAGCAGGGTGCGGCGGTCGCGCGGGTCGTGCGGGGCCAGCTTGCGTCCGGCGACGACGTCGTCGAGCCGGTCGGTGATGGTGGCGTAGTCGTCGAACCCGATGACGTTGGCCTCGGGGAGGGCCTCGGCCAGCTCGGAGCCGTAGCGCTCGGCCATGCAGCCGGCGGCGATGACCTTGCCGCCGCCCTCGGCCGCCTCCAGCAGGGTCTCGATGGAGTCCTGTTTGGCGGCGTCGATGAACCCGCAGGTGTTGACGACGGTCACGTCGGCCTTGGTGTCGTCGTCGACGAGGTCCCAGCCGCCAGCGGCAAGGCGACCGGCGAGCTCTTCGGAGTCGACCTCGTTACGCGCACACCCCAGGGTGACGAGTGAGACAGTACGGCGCGATGACATGGCTTCCAAGCGTGTGGGAGAGCTACGGGTGCAGCGGGCGCGGCGCGGCCGAAGGCCGGGGTACCGGTCGGGTCGTGCTCGCACGAAGGCGTCGATGGTCGCCGCCCGCAGCCCCCCACACTACCGTGGTTGACCTACCCGCCCGTACCCCGGCCTCGTCGCACGTGGTGCCGTGCCGCGTCGTGGGAACCCGTCAGTTCTCCAGGCCCTCGGCCCCGATGGTGACCTCCCGGACCTCTCCGATCTCGCCGGCGGGGCCGTGGTCCTCACCGTCCACGGCCACGTCGATCGCGCCCGCGTTGCCGATCCACAGGTTCAGCGGCACCTCGGTGGCGTAGTCCTGGGTCTCCCCCTCCAGGAGGAACCCGGTGTAGATCGCCTCGCCGTCGGCCTCGCTGACCTCGATCCAGCTGCGGTCGCTGGCGGTGAAGGAGACGGTGAACTCGACCGGTTCCACCTCGGCCGGGGCCTCCTCGACCGTCTCGGCGCGGTCGAGGGGGACGGCCGCGTCCTCCGGGAGCAGCACGGAGTCGGCACCTCCCTCGCCGCCCGACCGGGCCGACTCGAAGGCGGTCCGGACGGGATTGCCCTCCTCCCAGCCCTGCCAGGTGCGCACACCCACGAACACGGCGGCGATCAGGATGATGCCGACGACGGCCCAGGGCCAGTGTCGCCGGACCGCCTCGGCGCGGCGGGTCCTGGTGCTGCTGACGCCGCTCCGGGGCGCGGCGGCTCGGGCGGCGCCCGGTCGGGCCCCCGGCGGCGGGCTCTCCGGCCTGCTGTGCCGTCCGGGTCGACGCGGTTCCGGTACCGCCGCCCCACCGTTGGCCCCGGCCGTCGGGACCCCCCGGGGTCTGTTGCGCTGTGGCGGCCGGGCCAGCCGCTGGTTGCGTTCGAAGTGGCCCCAGCTCTCGGCCCGCTGCTCCGGGTCGGCCTCCTCGTCGCCGAAGGTGCGCCGAACGTCCGGGGACGCCTGGCGCTCGTCGGCTCCGGCGTGGGTTCGTCCGCCGTGGGCCGCCGCGACCCTGGCCGCCTTGGGCTTCGCGGACGGGTGCCGGGGCGGAGGGACGAAGGTGGCCTTCTCAGGCGACGCGTGTTCCCTGTCGAACTCCTCCAGCAACGGTGCGGGGTCCACACCGAAGAGCTTGCAGATCCTCCGGATGTGTCCTCGCGCGTAGAAGTCCCCTCCGCAGGGGACGAAGTCCTCGTTCTCGATCCCCCTCAGGACCTGCATACGGATACGTGTGCGTGTGCTCAGGTTCTCCAAGGAGCAACCCGCCGCGATCCGTGCGGCGGACAGGGTCTGGCCGATCGTCGCCATGCGCACTCCCCCCGCGACTGTCTGTGCCTACGTCTACCCACTCTGCTACCCGGACACGGACAACGCAGGTCACCACGCCCCATGAAGGCCTCAAGATCGCGCCAAATCGGGCGTCACGGACGTGGTTTCGGTCTCATCCGCCCCGGATGTCGGTGAGCACGGCCGCGAGTTCGTCGGGCTGCACGAGCACGTCGCGCGCCTTGGAACCCTCGCTGGGGCCGACGACGTCGCGGCTCTCCATGAGGTCCATCAGGCGGCCGGCCTTGGCGAACCCGACCCTGAGCTTGCGCTGGAGCATCGACGTGGATCCGAACTGGGTGGTGACGACCAGCTCGACCGCCTGGAGCAGCAGGTCCATGTCGTCGCCGATGTCCTCGTCGATCTCCTTCTTCTTGGTGTCGACGACCGCGACGTCCTCGCGGTAGCTGGGCTCGGACTGCTTCTTGCAGTGGTCGACGATCCCCCGGATCTCCTTCTCCGCCACCCAGGCGTTCTGGAGGCGGATGGGCTTGCCCGCGCCCATCGGGAGGAAGAGCGAGTCGCCCTTGCCGACCAGCTTCTCCGCGCCGGGCTGGTCGAGGATGACGCGGCTGTCGGCGAGGCTGGAGGTGGCGAAGGCCAGCCGCGAGGGGACGTTGGCCTTGATCAGGCCGGTGACGACGTCGACGCTGGGGCGCTGGGTGGCCAGGACCAGGTGGATGCCCGCGGCGCGGGCCAGCTGGGTGATGCGCACGACCGCGTCCTCGACGTCGCGGGGGGCGACCATCATGAGGTCGGCCAGCTCGTCGACGATCACCAGCAGGTAGGGGTAGGGCTCGTAGACCCGTTCGCTGCCCAGCGGGGCCGTGAGCTCCCCGGTGCGCACGGCGGCGTTGAAGTCGTCGACGTGCCGGTATCCGGAGGCCGCGAGGTCGTCGTACCGCCGGTCCATCTCCCCCACCACCCACTGGAGGGCCTCGGCGGCCTTCTTGGGGTTGGTGATGATGGGCGTGATCAGGTGCGGGATGCCCTCGTACATGGTCAGCTCGACCCGCTTGGGGTCGACCAGGATCATGCGCACCTCGTCGGGGGTGGCGCGCATCATCAACGAGGTGATGAGTCCGTTGATGCAGGTGGACTTACCGGCGCCGGTGGCACCGGCGACCAGCACGTGCGGCATCTTGGCGAGGTTGGCGACGACGTTGCTGCCCTCGACGTCCTTGCCCAGACCCACCAGCATGGGGTGGTCGTCCGAGGTGGCGGCCGAGGAGCGCAGGACGTCGCCCAGGCTCACTATGTCCTTGTCCGTGTTGGGGATCTCCACGCCGATCGCGGACTTGCCGGGGATCGGCGACTGGATACGTACGTCGGCGCTCTTCACCGCGAGCGAGATGTTCTTGGAGAGCGCCGTGACCTTCTCGACCTTCACCGCGGGGCCGAGCTCGATCTCGTAGCGGGTGACCGTCGGGCCCCGGGTGAACCCGGTGACCTCGGCGTCGATCTTGAACTGCTCCAGGACCCCGCTCAGGGCCGCGACGACGTCGTCGTTGGCCTGTGTGCGGGGCTTGACCGGCGTGCCCGGCTTGAGCATGGTCGGCGCGGGAAGCTCGTAGTCGCCCTCGACCACGCGGGAGGGGATGGAGAGCTGCTCGGTGGTGACCGGCGGCGGCGTGGGGTCGGGGGTCGGGGCCTTGGCCTTCTTGCGGGCGGGCTTCTTCGCCGCCGAGGCCTCCGCCTCCTCCTCGTCGGTGAGAGCGGGGGCGATCGACGCGGCCTCGGGCTCACTGGGCAGGACCGGGCTGTCGTAGGGGCGCTCGTGGTCCCCGGCGACGGTCTGGGCCTCGGCGGTCTGCGCCTTCGGCTTGCGCTTGCGCGGCTTGGCGGGCTTCTCCGGGTCCGCGCCGAGGAGGCCGATCCCGGAGTCGGGGCCGGTGTCGCGCTCCATCAGGGCGCCGAAGAGGGTCTGGAGCCGGTCCGGGATGCGACGGATGGGGGTGGCGGTCACCACGAGGATGCCGAAGATCAGGATCAGGGCCAGCAGGAGCCCGGTGAGCCAGGGGGTGACCACCGCGCTGAGCGGGCCGGAGGCGACGAAGCCGATGACGCCGCCCGCCTCCTGGAGCCCCTCGATACCGTCGGCGGGCTGCGGGATGCCGTGGGCGATGTGGATGAGCCCGAGGAGGCCGAGCATGATCGAGGTGACCCCGATGAACAACCGCCCCGCGTCGCCCTCCTTGCTCGTGCTCGGGGTGCGCATCAGCTTGACCGCGATCGGCAGGAAGAGGAGGGGAAGGATCGGCGAGAAGGTGCCGAAGCCCCCGACCACCACGAAGCGGGTGGCCTCCAGCAGCGGGCCGTCGCTCTGCCACCACACGGCGGAGGCGACCAGGATGCCCAGGGCCAGCAGGATCAGCCCCGCCCCGTCGCGCCGCAGGTCGGGGTCGAGGCCGCGGGCGCTGCGTCCGACCGCGCGGGCCGCCCCGCCCACCGTGTGCGCGACGAGCTTCCACATCACCAGCAGGAACTGACCGAAGAGCGTGACCACGTACGCGATGGGCCCGTCGGGCATGCGCTTCTTCGCCGCCGGTCTGCGCGCTGCGGGCTTCTTGCGCCCAGCACCGCCTGAGGAGGCACGCGTGGCCATCGGGGGTCACCTCCACCGGGGACGGGGTCGATTCCGAGGTGCGGGCACAGCGACCCGGCACGGCGGGAAGCCTACTAAGCCGTCCAGCCCGGAGCACCCAGGGGGCACGGCGTGTTCTCTGTTTTCTTTGGGCCTCCGCTTCGCTTCGGCCCGTGTTCGGCGCCTTTGCAGAGGGATTCTTCATCCTCGTCTACGCCTGGCTCGTTCCTCGCTGGCGGCTTGACTCGTCTTGCAGAACCCTCTCCGGCGCTCGAACGGGGCACCCCCCCGGTGGCCAAGGCGGACAGGCGGGACTCACGCCCACCCACAGTCGTGAGTCCCGCTCAGGGCCCAAGGCCACGGGGGGTGCTTTCGTTCGGGCGCCGGCAGGGTTCTGGAGGTGCCGCAGGTGGGATCGCGAGGAACGAGCCATCACACCGCAGGCGCCGAAGGTTCCTGCCTTTCCAGGCGCCCGAACACGCATCGAAGCGGAGCGGAGATGCAAAAAGACAAGAAACGGCCCGGGAACGCGGACGTTCCCGGGCCGTGTCCCTGCTTCCCCTACGGTCAGACCTCGACCAGGACGGGGATGATCATGGGACGTCGACGGTAGGTCTCGTTGACCCAGCGTCCCGTGCTGCGGCGGATGAGCTGACGCAGCTGGTGCGGGTCGTTGACCCCGTCGGCGGCCGCCTTGTCCAGGGCGTCCTGGATCTTGTCGATCACGTCGTCGTAGGCCGCGGCGCCCATGCCCGCGCCCCGGGTGTGGATCTCGGGGTCCCCGAGGATCTTCCCGGAGTTGGAGTCCACCGCGACGACGACGGAGATGAAGCCCTCCTCGCCCAGGATGCGGCGGTCCTTCAGGGCGGCGTCGGTGACGTCCCCGACCGAGGAGCCGTCCACGTAGACGTACCCGGCCTGCACCGCGCCGACGATCTTGGCGCGGTTCTTGTACACGTCCACGACCACGCCGTCCTCGGCGATGACGACGCGGTCGCTCGGCACGCCCGTGAGCTTGGCCAGGTCGGCGTGGGCGCGCATGTGCCGCCACTCGCCGTGCACCGGCATGAAGTTGCGCGGACGCACCATGTTGAGCACGTACAGCAGCTCACCGGCGGAGGCGTGGCCGGACACGTGCACGAGCGCGTTGCCCTTGTGCACGACCTTGGCACCCCAGCGGGTCAGGCCGTTGATGACCCGGTTGACCGAGTTCTCGTTGCCCGGGATGAGCGACGAGGCGAGCAGGATGGTGTCGCCCTCCTCGATGCGGATCTGGTGGTCCCGGTTGGCCATACGGCTCAGCGCCGCCATGGGCTCGCCCTGGGAACCGGTGCAGATCAGCACGACCTCGTCGGCGGGCATCTTGTCGAGCTGCTTGACGTCGACGATGGTGTCGCCGGGGATGCTCAGGTAGCCCAGGTCGCGCGCGATGTTCATGTTGCGGACCATGGAGCGGCCCACGAAAGCGATCTTGCGGCCGTGCGCGGTCGCGGAGTCGATGACCTGCTGGACGCGGTGCACGTGCGAGGCGAAGCAGGCCACGACGATGCGCTTCTTCGCCTGCCGGAACACCTTGTCGATGGCCTCGGTGAGGTTGCGCTCGTTGACCACGAACCCGGGCTGCTCGGCGTTGGTGGAGTCCGACAGCAGGATGTCCACGCCCTCGTCACCGAAGCGGGCGAACCCGGCCAGGTCGGTGAGGCGGCTGTCCAGCGGCAGCTGGTCCATCTTGAAGTCGCCCGTGTGGAGTACCGTGCCGCCGGGCGTGCGGATGCCCACGGCGAGTGCGTCCGGAATCGAGTGGTTGACCGCGAAGAACTCCAGGTCGAAGGGGCCGAAGTCGTGGCGCTCCCCCTCCTCCACCAGGACGGTCTCCGGCTTGATCCGGTGCTCGCCGAGCTTGGCGCTGATCAGTGCCAGGGTGAGCTTGGAACCCACGATCGGGATGTCGGCCCGCTCGCGCAGCAGGAACGGCACGCCGCCGATGTGGTCCTCGTGCCCGTGGGTGAGCACGATCGCCTCGATGTCGTCGAGACGGTCCCGGATGTAGTCGAAGTCCGGCAGGATCAGGTCGACGCCGGGCTGCTCCTCCTCCGGGAAGAGCACACCGCAGTCGACGATGAGCAGACGGCCGTCGTACTCGAAGACGGTCATGTTGCGGCCGATCTCACCGAGACCGCCGAGCGGGACGATGCGCAGGACACCCTTGCCCTGGGGCGGGGGCGGACCGAGTTCGGGGTGCGGGTGACTCATACGGAACCCTCCGTCAGACGTTCGACGCGCACGGCGCTGGCGGGCACGGCCTGGTGCGGGGCGAGCCCGATCGGGCCCTTGACCCCGGCGGCGGCCAGGTCCTCGCGCAGGAGGGCCTGGAGCTCCGAGGAGGCGTCCGCGAGCGGAGTGCGGACCGGACCGGAGGGGAGCCCGAACAGGTTCAGGATCGCCTTGGTCGTGATGACGCCCTGGGTGCGGAACATGCCGGTGTAGACCGGGGTGAGGCGGCGGTGGATGGCCAGCGCCTGGCCGACCTCGCCCTCCTCGAAGGCGTCGATCATGTCCTTGAGGTCGCTGCCGACGATGTGGCCGACGACGCTCACGAATCCGGCCGCGCCGACCGACAGCAGCGGCAGGTTCAGGATGTCCGTGCCGCAGTAGTAGGCGAGGTCGGTGCGCTCCATGACCCAGGAGCTGGCGCCGACGTTGTCCTTGGCGTCCTTGTTGGCGACGATGCGCGGGTGCTCGGCCAGCCGGACCAGGGTCTCGGAGGCGATCGGCGTCCCGGTGCGGTGCGGGATGTCGTAGAGCATGACCGGCAGGTCGGTGGTGTCGGCGATCTCGGTGAAGTGCCGGATCAGCCCCTCCTGCGGGGGCTTGTTGTAGTAGGGCGTGACAGCCAGCAGGCCGTGCGCGCCCGCCTTCTCGGCGGCCCGGGCCAGCTTGACGCTGTGGCGGGTGTCGTTGGTGCCGACCCCCGCGATGATCTGGGCGCGGTCTCCGACGGCCTCGACCACGGAGCGCAGCAGACGGTCCTTCTCGTCGTCGCTGGTCGTGGGCGACTCACCGGTCGTGCCGCTGATCACCAGACCGTCGTTGTGCTGCTCGTCCACCAGGTAGGTGGCGAGGCGGGCGGCACCGTCGTAGTCGAGTTCCCCGTCTTCGAGCATCGGGGTGACCATCGCGGTCAGCATCTTGCCGAATGGGCGGTTCTTGGGTTCCACCATCGTGTGTGAAAGGCTCTCGGGCCCCAGCCGGAAGGCGTCGGGGCCCTGGGTTGCCCTTCCTCCTCTCCATGTGCGTGAAACGGGTGCGTGTCCCGAGCCGGGTGCTTTCCTCCGTGCAACGGGTGAAGACGGCGTTGAACGTCCGTCGCCGCGACCGGTGAACGCGGGCCACCGGAAGCGGGAAAGTCTGTGTGTCCCTCGCACGTGGGAGTGCGCGGGAGCGGGTCCGGTTCGGCCCCCGTCCTCGTGGGTTGAGGTGAGGGACCGTCACGGGTGTGACCGACCAGGTCACCTGGAGCCTACGCGCTCGACCGGTGCCCGGAAGTGTGAACCTACCCGCACCGGGCCCTCGTCACGCGGACGGGGCCCGGTGTCACCGTGGTCGGAGGACGGCGCGCGGGTGGCGTTCGGGCGTGTCTCAGTCGTCCTTGCCGTCGGGCAGGAACATGCTGACGATCCAGCTCACGATGGTGACGATGATGGCGCCCCAGAAGGCGGGCCAGAATCCGTCCACGTGGAACGGGATGTTGAACAGCCCGGCGATCCACTCGGTGAGCATGAACAGCAACGCGTTCACCACGAGCCCGATCAGCCCGAGGGTGAGGGCGTAGAACAGGCAGCCGACCGTCTTGACGATCGGTTTGATGACCGCGTTGACCACACCGAAGATCGCGCCGACCACGAGATAGACGAAGATCTGACCGGCGGTGTCCTGCGCCGTGACGTCGATCCCGTCGACAAGGAGGACAGCGGCCCAAAGGGCCAGCGCGTTCGCGATAACTCTGATAATGAGGCTCACAACGTAGATGTTCCCATGCCGGTGCAAGGTCCGGAAACTCCGGCGTGGGTGATCTTTTCTTCCGGCGTGTCGCACACCCGCGCCACGCCGGGTGCGGAACCAACCGAGAGGCCCCTCGTGTCCAGTGCGCAGTTCGTCCGTCCCGCCCGTGCCGCCGACGTGGACAGGGTGGTGGACCTCCAGGTCGCGTCATGGCGGTCGGTGTACAAGGACCTGTTGCCCGCCGAGGTGGCGGAGGAGCTCTCCGGAGACCAGGCCCGGGAGAGCTTCCGTGAGCAGTGGACGGCGGCCCTGGAGTCGCCGCCCACCTCCAAGCACCGGCTGGTGGTGGCCACCGACGAGGACGGCGGGGTGCGCACGGTGGTCGGGTTCGCGGCGTTCGGCCCGGGCGGGGACCCGGACCTGTGGCCCGCCAGGGACGCCGAGGTGTTCGCGCTGCACGTGGATCCGGAGCGGGTGCGCGAGGGGCACGGCAGCCGTCTGGTGAACGCCTGCGTGGACCACCTGGTGGAGGGCGGGTTCGGCACGGCGCACGTGTGGGTTCCGGAGGAGGAGAACGCGCTGCGGTCGTTCTTCGAGGCCTCGGGGTGGCGCGCGGACGGGGCCCGGCGGGAGATCGACATGGGTCGTCTGCTGCCGATGGTGAGGTTGCACGCGGCCGTGTCCGAGTAGTGCGGCGGCGCGTCGGCCAGGCACTACCGTTGGGTAGTTGTCCGGCGCGCCCCACGGCGCGCCACCGTCTCGAATCTGGAGGACCGGCGCGTGGCCACGGTCAGTGAATGGGTCTCGGGGCTGCGCCCCCGCACGCTTCCGAACTCGATCGTCCCGGTGGCGGTGGGTACCGCGCTCGCCTTCTCCCTGGACGGGTTCGTGTGGTGGAAGGCGCTGCTCGCCCTGGTGGTGTCCATGGCGCTCCAGGTGGGCGTGAACTTCGCCAACGACTACAGCGACGGGGTCAAGGGCACCGACACCGAGGAACGCACCGGGCCCACACGGTTGACCGCGAGCGGGCTGGCGGCGCCCAGGCAGGTGCTGGCCGCCGCGCTGGGGAGCTTCGCCTTCGCCGGTGTCGTCGGCCTGGTCCTGGTGGCGACCAGTTCGTGGTGGCTGCTGCTGATCGGCGCCGCCGCGATCGCCGCCGCCTGGTACTACACCGGTGGGAACACCCCGTACGGCTACCGGGGCCTGGGCGAGGTCTCGGTGTTCGTGTTCTTCGGCGTGGTGGCCGTGGTGGGCACGGTGTTCGTGCAGATGGAGTCGCTGCCCTGGCAGGCCTGGGTGGCCTCGGTGCCGGTCGGTCTGCTCTCCTGCGCGGTGCTGGTGATCAACAACCTGCGGGACATCCCCACGGACCGGGAGACCGGGAAGATCACCCTGGCCGTCCGCCTGGGCGAGACCGGCACCCGGCGCCTCTACGCGGGCATGATCGTGGCGTCGTTCCTGGTCGCCCTGGTGCTGACCACGGTGTCGTGGTGGGTGCCGCTGGTCCTGCTGGCCGCGCCGCTGGCGGTGCCCCCGCTGCGCCGGGTGCTCGGCGGGCAGGTCGGCCGCGACCTGGTCCTGGGGCTGGGTGAGACCGGGAAACTCCAGATGGCCTTCGGCGTGCTGTTCTCGGTGGCGCTCGCCCTGGGCTAGGCGGGTTAGGGTCGTCGGGTGGATCAGAGCGACGACGACTTCTTCGCGAACCTGCCCGCGACCCGGGGTGCGGCGGGCGGACTCATCCGTTCGACCTCGGGCGACGTGCTCCTGGTGCGGCGCGTGTACGACCCGGAGCGGCCCTGGGGCATCCCCGGCGGGATCATGGAGGCCGACGAGTCCCCCGTGGCCGCCTGCCGCCGTGAGATCGCCGAGGAGCTGGGTGTGACCGCCCGTGTGCTGGCCCCGCTCGTCATCGACTGGGTGCCGTCCCGACCACCCCGCACGGCCGCGTACCAGTGGCTGTTCCGTGTGGAGGTCCCGCACACCGACTTCCGTCTCCAGCCCGACGAACTGTCCGGTTGGGAGTGGGTCCCGCCCTCGCGGCTGTCCGAGTACCTCGCCGCCGGGACGGCCCGACGCCTGGAGGCGGCGGTGTCGGTGGACGACCAGGGGCTCGGCCTGGTCTACCTGGAGGACGGACACGCCGTCCTGCCTGCGCGGACCTGAGCGGACCCACCACCGGACCCCGGTCCGGTTACGATGCCTGCCCCGCCTACGTACCCCCTTGGAGAACCGTGCCGAGCGACCACCCCACCGATCCCCTCGAGCTCGCCCCCGACCCGGTGGCCTGGGCCGAACGCAACGCCCGCCAGGCGAACGCGTTCGACACGATCGGAGACCGCTACGACGAGGCCTTCCCCAACAAGGAAGGCCAGGAGGACTGCGTGCGCAGGCTGCTGAGTCTGCTGCCACCGAGCGCGCAGGTGCTCGACCTCGGCTCGGGAACCGGCCTGCCCACCGCCCGCCAGCTGGTCAGCTCGGGTGCCCGGGTGACCGGCTTCGAGATCTCCGAGCAGATGATCGCGCTCGCCCGCGAGAACGTCCCCGAGGCGACGTTCCGTCAGGCCGACATCGTCGACCTCGACCCGGTGGAGTGCTCGTACGACGCCATCGTGGCCTTCTTCTCGCTGCTCTGCCTGCCCAAGGACCGCATCCCCCAGGCCCTGGGCCGCGTGCGGGCCTCCCTGGTGCCCGGCGGCCTGGTGTGCCTGTCGATGGTCGAGGCCGACCTGGACGACCAGCCCATCTCCTTCCTGGGGAACGAGATCCGCGTGTCCGGGTACCCCCGCGACGAACTGCGGGAGGTGGTGGAGAGGGCCGGGCTCATCATCGAGGACGAGCGCGTGGTCGCCTACAACCCCGAGGGCGCCCACCCCGAGGTGCAGATCTTCCTGACCTGCCGCCGAGGCGCCTAGCCGGACATGTCCGTTTCTCGGGAAGTTGGAGAATTCGACCCTTGCCACTGGTAAGTCCCCAGGTGGAGAAGGGTGCTCCCCGCGCACGCGGGGATGGAACATGACTGAGGGGGACCACCCGTGTGGCGGTCCCCCTCGGTGGTCTGGTGACTAGTCCAGGCCGAGCAGCGGCTCCAGGCCCAGGGTGAGGGAATCCGGGAGCTCAGCGGTCCGGCGGACACCGAGAAGGACACCCGGCATGAACGAGGTGCGGTTCATGGAGTCGTGGCGGATCTTCAGGGTCTCGCCATCGGTACCGAACACCACTTCCTGGTGGGCGATGAGGCCCTGGATGCGCAGCGCGTGCACACGGACGCCCTCGACGTCCGCGCCACGGGCCCCGGGGATCTCCGAAGTCGTCGCGTCGGGCATCGGCCGGGTCCCGGCCTCACGGCGGGCCTCGGCCACCAGCTCGGCGGTCCGGTAGGCCGTACCGCTCGGGGCGTCGGCCTTGTTCGGGTGGTGCAGCTCGATGATCTCCGTAGAGTCGAAGTAGGGCGCGGCCTTCTTCGCGAAGTGCATCATCAGGACGGCGGCGATGCCGAAGTTGGGCGCGATGAGCACCTTCGCCCCCGGCCTGGCCTCCTGGAGGGCGCGCACCTTCGCCAGGCGGGCCTCGTCGAAGCCGCTCGTCCCGACGACGGCGTGGATCCCGTGGTCGATCAACCACGCGAGGTTGTCCATCACCACGTCGGGGTGCGTGAAGTCGACGACGTAGTCGGCCCCCAGCACCGCGTCACGGTCGGCGGCGCTGTCCACGCCGGCGACGAGTTCCATGTCGTCGGCGGCCTGAACCGCCTTGACGACCTCTGACCCCATGCGCCCATCGGCGCCGAAAACTCCTACCTTGAACACGGCACGAGCGTAGCGGAGTTCGGCGTGGTGGGACGGGTCGGGGCGCGTCACACGTGTCACTCTGACCCCATGGAACCGAACTCGGAGCACTCGCAGAGGCGGCTGGGATCGCTGTTGAACGGGCTCCGGGCGGCGGTCCTGGGCGCCAACGACGGCATCGTCTCCACGGCGGGTCTCGTGGTCGGCGTGGCGGGCGCCACCCCGCACCGGGAGGCCCTGCTGGTCGCGGGTGTGGCCGGGACCCTGGCGGGCGCGCTGTCGATGGCGGCGGGCGAGTACGTCTCGGTGAGCACCCAGCGCGACACCGAGCGGGCGGCGATCGCCCGGGAGCGGCGGGAGCTCACCGAGGACCCGGACGGCGAGTTGGAGGAGCTGGCCGGGATGTACCGGGAGCGCGGACTCAGCGAGAGGCTCTCCCGCGAGGTCGCCAGGGAGCTCACCGACCACGACGCGCTGAGCGCCCACGTGGAGGTCGAGCTGGGCCTGAACCGCTACCGGGCCAATCCGTGGCAGGCCGCCTTCGCGAGCATGTTCTCCTTCCTGCTGGGCGCGATGATCCCGCTGTCGGCCATGCTGTTGAGCCCCGACGCCTGGCGCCTGGCCGTGACGGTGGTCGCGGTGCTGGTGGCCACGGGTCTGCTGGGCGCGGTCAGCGCGCGGATGGGCGGCGCCCTGCCGATGCGCGCGGCGGTGCGGTGCGTGCTCGGCGGGTCGTTCGCCATGCTGGTGACGTACACGGTCGGCACGCTGATCGGCGTGGCGGCGGGCTGAGCTCAGCGCACGGTGGCCAGGGTGAGGGCGAAGTCGCCCGGTTCGTCGGTCCACCAGTGGGTGAGGTCGAACCCCGCGGCGTCGAGTTCGGCGGTCATTCCTTCGCGGCGGAACTTGGCGGAGATCTCCGTGCGCATCTCCTCGCCCTCGAAGAAGTCCACCTCCAGGTCGAGGTCGGCGACGCGCACGTGCTGCGGAGCGCGGGCCCGCAGGCGCATCTCGATCCACTCGCACTCGGCGTTCCACACCGCGACGTGTTCGAACGCGGTGGGGTCGAAGTCGCCGCCGAGCCGCTGGTTGATCACCGAGAGCACATTGCGGTTGAACGCGGCGGTCACCCCCTGGGAGTCGTCGTAGGCGGCCACGAGGCGGGCCGGGTCCTTCACGAGGTCGGCGCCGAGCAGCAGGGAGTCCCCCGAGTGCAGCACGCTGTGGATGTCGCGCAGGAAGGAGGCGCGCGGTCCGGGTTCCTGGTTGCCGATGGTCGATCCGAGCACTGCCAGGAGCTGACGGCCGCCCTCACTGACGGGCAACAGGCCCAGGTGCTGCTCGAAGTCCCCGACCACGGCGTGTACGTCCAGGCCCGGGTAGTCGTCCGCGACCGGGCGTGCCGAGGCGGCGAGGAACTCCCCGCTGACGTCCACGGGCACGAACCGGGAAAGGCCTCCGTGGCGGCGCATGGCGTCCAGGAGCAGCCTGGTCTTGACCCCGGAACCGGACCCGAGCTCGATCAGGGCGACCGCTCCGGCGGCCTCCGCGATCTCGTCGGCGCGCGTCTCCAGGATGGAGCGCTCGGCCCAGGTCGGGTAGTACTCCGGAAGCCGCGTGATGTCCTCGAAGAGCGCGCTGCCGCGTTCGTCGTAGAACCACTTGGGCGGCAGTTGTTTGGGCCGCGCGGTGAGTCCTTCCGCGACGTCGGTGCGCAACGCCTTGTCGAGCTCGTCAGCGGTCAGGTTGCGGTCAATCCGGAACATGGTGCCTCCTGTGTCCCTTACGGATGTACCCGGGGCGGGGTGAAACCAGTGGGGTGCGCGACCGGGTCAGCCGAGCGGGTGGATGTCGGTGCGCTCGCGGGTGGCCACGACCACGGAGTTCTCCGGGACCTGCCGCCAGCCGCGGCCGTCGTCGAAGGGCTCGGAGGCCAGCCAGGCCCCCTCACGGCGCAGGGTGTAGAGGGTGTCGCCCGCCGTGGTCCCGACGATCACCTCGCCGTCGCTGGCCAGCAGGTTGTACCGGCCCTGGGAGAGTTCCCGCGCGCGGTGCACCGCCGAGACCAGCGCCCCGGCGAGGTCCCTGGACGTCCGCCAGGCCCGGAGGGTCTGCGCGAACAGCGGCGCGGAGTCGACCGGAGCGCGGGCGTCCAGGGCGCCCGGCGGCGAGGGCGCCGCGAGGCCGTCCAGGAGCGCCTGGTCGTCCCGGGCGGCCCCGTTGTGGCTGAACAGCAGGCGGTCGGCCCGGAAGGGCTGGGCCCCGGACTCCTCGGAGCCGAAGCCGACGGTGGCGTCACGCACCGCGGCGACCACGCACCCGGAGCTGATGGACCGGGCGGCGTCCGCGAAGGAGGAGTCGCCCCAGATCGGCATGGCGCGCCGGTAGCGGAGCGGCGCGGTCTCGGCCCCCTCCGGGTACCAGCCGACGCCGAAGCCGTCCGCGTTGACCGTCCCGTACCGCTGCTGTCGCGGGGCCCAGGACTGGACGTGCAGCGAGTGGGGCGCCGCGTACAGCAGTTCGTGCACGGTACGCGGCGGCCCCAGGTAGGCGAGGTGTCGGCACATCAGGCGCGGTCCGCGTCGCGTGCGCAGCGGAACCCGCTGAAGATCTGCCGTCGGATCGGGTGGTCCCAGTTACGGAAGGTGGAGCGCACCGCCGTGGGGTGGGTGGCCCAGGAGCCGCCGCGCAGGACCTTGTACCCGCCGCCGAAGAAGACCTCCGAGTACTCGCGGTAGGGGAACGCGGAGAACCCGGGGTAGCCGTGGAAGGTGGTGGAGGTCCACTCCCACACGTCACCGATCAGGTGCCGTACTCCCAGGGGTGAGTCCCCCTCGGGATGACTGCCGACCGGGTGCGGGCCGAGCGCCCGCTGGCCGAGGTTGGCGTGGCCGCCGGTGGGCTCCTCGTCGCCCCAGGGGAAGCGGCGTGAGCGTCCGCTGGCGGGGTCGAAGCGGGCGGCCTTCTCCCACTCGGCCTCGGTGGGCAGTCGCCTGCCCGCCCACCGGGCGTAGGCCTCGGCCTCGTGGAAGGACACGTGCTGGACGGGCTGGTCCGGCGGCACCTCCTCGACCCGGCCGAAGCGGCGCCGGACCCAGCCGTCGCCGTCCCGCGACCAGAAGGCGGGGGCCACGGCGTCGCGGCGCCGCTTCCACTCCCAGCCCTCGTCGGACCACCAGCGCGGGTCCTGGTAGCCGCCGTCCTCGACGAACCGCAGGTAGGCGCGGTTGGTGACCGGGTCGGTGTCGATCCAGTAGGCGTCCAGGTCCACTGTGTGTGCGGAGCGCTCGTTGTCGTAGGACCAGGGGTCGTCGTCGGTGCCCATGGTGAAGGGCCCCGCGGGGACCAGGACCTCCTCGGCCGGTGGCGGGCTCGGCTCCGGTGGCGCGCTCTCCTCCTCCAGCAGCACGGGGGCGCCCCGGCGGAGCTGGTGGGTGGCGAGCATGGTCTCGTCGTGCATGTGCTCGTGCTGGATCACCATGTGGAAGACGAACCCGGCCTCCAGCAGGGACCGCTCCCCCGGGCTCCGGGGTACGGGGACCGTCTCCAGGTCCGCCGCGTCGAGGGTGTCCAGGACCTCCCTGCGCACCCGGTCGTTGTACTCGCGGGCCTCCTCCGGCCGCAGCAGGGGCAGGGCGACCCGGTCGGCCCGGGGGTTCTCGAAGGCGTCGTACAGGCCGTCGATGTCGGGGCGCAGCGCCTCACGTCCCCCGGCGGCCCTCAGCAGCCACTGCTCCTCGTAGTTGCCGATGTGCGCCAGGTCCCAGACCAGCGGGGACATCAGCGGGGAGTGCTGGGCGAGCAGGTCCGCCTCGTCAAGGGAGTCGAGCGTCAGCCCGTTGCTGCGGCGTCTGCTCCGGTCCAGTTCGGCGGCGATGCGCTCCTTGGCGCGTTCCTGTTCCCGACTCATGGCGTGTCTCCCCCTCGCACGGCGTGGACGCCGCCGTGGTCCTCGTCCCGGGTGCCGGTCTCCGCGCGCGGCTCGGGCACCAGTCGCCCGAGCGCGCCGTCGGCCGGGCACCGTCCGCGTCGGACGTAATGGTCCGCGTAGGCGTCCACCAGGTGGGCGAGCCCGGCGGCGCCCATCCTCGGCAGTGCCTCCACCGCGGCGTCGAAGCAGATCCGCGTGCAGGCGTCGATCTCGGGATCGGCCGGTCCCAGGCTGGCCGAGCGCCGCCACAGCGCGGGGTCGGGGAAGCGGCCCCGGCACAGGCGTTCGGTGGCCTCCTCCGCGACGGCGCGGGCGCGGGGCTCGTCGAACAGCGCGGCGGCCAGTGCCATCGGGACCGGCCACCAGTCCAGCGGCAGGGCGTCGATCATCCGCAGTTCCCACCAGCCGCGCGGGCGTACGGGCGGGAAGAGCGTGGACAGGTGGAACTCCAGGTCGGCCAGCGTGATGGGCCGGGCTCCGCGCCCGCCGATCCAGTCCGCCAGGGTGATGCCGGGGTCGGCCGTCCACTCCCCTCCGCCGCCGGGGACCTCCGACACGGCCAGGAGGTGGGCGGCGAGGGCGTACTCGGCCCAGGCGGTGGCGGGGTCCGGGTGGGTGTGGGACTCCAGGGCCGGGCGGGTGCGGGTGCCGTCGGTGGCCGCCCAGATCGCCCAGCGGGTGGACTTCCAGCCGGTGGGGCGTCCGCGCCACACGGCGGAGTTGGCGAAGGCCGACACCAGGACGGGACCGAGCCGGTGCGCGAGTTCCCAGCGGGCGCCCGCGTCGGCGGGGTCGGCGCCGGTGTCCAGGCAGACCTGGAGTGACGCGGTGCTGCACATCATGGTGTGTCCGCTGGGCTGGCGGCGGTTGGCGAAGAACCGTTCCATGGCCGTGTAGCGGGGCAGGCGGAGCTGGCGGACGGGCGGCCGTACCGGGTCGAGTGCGGTCTCGGCCAGGTGCAGTCCGTCGTCCGCGAGGGTCTTGCGTAGGTGGTCGAGGTCCCGGGCGAGTGCCTCGTGGGCGCGCGCCGGGCCGGGCATGGCCGCCGAGCTGAGCTCGATCTGGCCGCCGGGCTCGAAGGTGATCCGGCTTCCCGCGGGCGGGGGGCCACAGGCCTCCAGCAGCTCCGCGAGGCGGTCGATGGTGACGGGTGCGGTGGGGTCCTCGGGGTCGGTGACGAGCCATTCGGTCTCGGCCCCGACCTTTCCGGGCGGGCCGGTCTTGAAGCAGACACCGTTGATGTAGTCGTGGACGTCTTCCGTGGTCATGTGCGCCATGAGCAGCTCCCTGTGGGTCGCGCCCCACAGGTCCTGCCCCGACACGCACGGTCACGAACGTGTGCGATCACCCCAAATCGTGGCAAGCCGCACGGGCCCGTTCAGCGGGTGCGTCATCAGGTGCACGACACACCCGTTGGCGTCGGGCTTCGTGACGGAGCCGTCCGGCGGGCGCCCT
Organism: Nocardiopsis eucommiae; assembly: GCF_965344335.1. Taxonomy (NCBI): domain Bacteria; kingdom Bacillati; phylum Actinomycetota; class Actinomycetes; order Streptosporangiales; family Nocardiopsidaceae; genus Nocardiopsis; species Nocardiopsis eucommiae. The sequence continues at coordinate 15,323 of NZ_CBDRIY010000024.1, read as the reverse complement.
CTAACGTGACGACGATCACATAGCGCGGGCTCGGGTCAGGCGTCCAGGAACTCCCGCACCCGAGCCTCGATGATCCGGCGTTCCTCCTGGTCAAGGGCGATGTCAAACACCTCGCGCAACACCGTTCCCACCTCCCCCAGAGCCAACTCCCGCACCTCGCCGGTGCCGTCGACCCGCTCGACGGACAGGGTCGTGTCGTCGAGCGCGTACCGGGTCCCGCCGACCGTCCGCGCGACCATCAGTCGGTGGCGGAAGGGTGACCGCGGGTGGGTGGTGAGGTAGTGGCTGAACACCGCGTAGTCCTGGGGGAGCACCCCCGAGGCGGCGAAGGAGTACAGGTTCCGCCACTGCCGACCCTCGAAGCCGCGCAACAGCCACTCTTCGTCACCGATCTCCGACACCCGGTCCAGCCGCAGGTTCCAGCCGCCCTGCGAGACCTGCTGGCCGTCCGCGAAACGGAGGGGTTCCACGAGGCCACCGCCGCCGAAGCCGACGTCGGCCAACCAGGGCTCTCCCTTCACCCGCACCCGTAGGAGGGCGTGGGTGGAGGGCCGGGGGCGGCCGTCCCCGCCCAGCAGCACCCGGGCGGTGAAGGCGGTCAGGGTGAACCCGAGCCGGTCCAGGGCGGCGGCGAGGAGCAGGTTCTGCTCGTAGCAGTAGCCTCCCCGGCGGTGGTGGACCATCTTGTCCGTCAGCGAGGGGACGTCCAGCGGGACCGGGCGTCCCAGGAGCAGCTGGAGGTTCTCGAAGGGGATGGCCGCCAGGTGGGCGCGGTGCACAGCGGTGAGGGTGTCCAGGGTGGGTGGCGGTGACCCGGACAGGCCCAGGCGCGCCAGATAGGCGTCCAGGTCGAGGGCCGCGCCGTGCCAGAAGTCACGGTCGGTGAGGGCCGGTTCGGGTACCGGCGGCGGACCCGGCGGCGTCGCGGGTACGGGTCGCCCATGCTGCTCGTTGGTCCCCATGTCCTGGCTAACGGCACCCGCTCCGGAGCTGTTCCGGCACCCGCACGCCCGCCTCCCCCACACCGCGCGGACACACGCGGCCCTCTGGCCACCCGCGCACACGCCCCTCCCGACCTCTCCCGGAGGCACACACGCGACCCCAGGGCGAGACAGCGAACCGCACTGGCACCGTCACTGCACCCACGCGCAGCGCTCACGCCCCTGTCCACTCGGGACACTCCTGTCTCCCAGGGCCCCACGTACTGCGCGCGCGGCCCCGGGCCGACACCCTCCCCCTCGGCCACCGAGGAGCACGCGTACCGTGACCGGGCGTCGGCCAGGGCTCCCCTACACGGTGACGGGACCGGGCGGACCGTCCGCGCGCAGGCGCCCGGTCTCGTCCTCGGCCGCCCAGTGGCAGGCCACCCGCCGCTCGGCGCCGCCGCCCAGCACCGCCGGGTCCACGGTGGTGCACAGGTGGGCCACCCCGGCCCGCTCGGCCTCCCCCGAGACCAGCACGGGACAGCGCGGATGGAACCGGCAGCCCGCGGGCACCTGCTTGGGGTCCGGCGGCTCTCCGGAGAGCACCACCGGTTCCTCCTCGGCCCCGGCGTCGGGCAGGACCGACAGCAGCGCCCGCGTGTACGGGTGGGCGGGCGCGGACAGGACCTCCTCCACGGTGCCGAGCTCCACCACGCGCCCCAGGTACATCACGGCGACCCGGTCCGCGATGTTCCACGCCAGCCCGAGGTCGTGCGTGGCCACCAGTGCGGACAGGCCCAGTTCGTCGCGCAGCTCCAGCAGCAGCCGCAGGATCTCGCCGCGCACCGACGCGTCCAGGGACGCCACCGGTTCGTCAGCCACCAGCACCTCGGGGTCCAGGACCAGCGCCCCGGCAATCACCACGCGCTGCCGCTGGCCGCCGGAGAGCTCGTGGGGGTAACGGGTGAAGAACCGCTCGGGCGGGCGCAGCCCGGCCTGGGACAGGGCCCGGGAGACCCGTTCGGTCTCGTCCGCGGTCGTGCCCTCGTGGATGCGCAGGCCCTCCACGACGGACTCGTAGACGGTGCGGCGGGGGTTGAGCGAGCCCATCGGGTCCTGCTGCACGAGCTGGACGCGGCGCCGGTAGGCACGCAGGTCGCGCGAGCGGTAGCCCAGCGGGGCGCCCTCGAACAGGACGCGGCCGCCGGTGGGACGCTCCAGCCCGAGCAGGGCCCGGGCCAGGGTGGTCTTGCCGCAGCCGGACTCCCCCACCAGGGCGACGATCTCCCCCGCCGCCACGTCGAGGTTGACGCCGTCGACCGCACGGGCGGTCCCCCGGCCACCGCCCGGGGCGGCCCCTGCGGCGAAGGCCACCCGCACGTCGTCGGCGCGCAGGATCGGTCCGGTGTCCTCCCTCGGAACGGAGAGGGAGGAGGGCTGTCGTGAGTCGGTGTCGGCGCTCAACGGCTCGTCTCCTCGGTGTCGTGGGAACCGCTCGTGTCGTGGGAACCGCGTGCGCCGCCGTCCCCCGGGGCCCCGCTCCGGTCCGGCAGGCCCGGCCCGTGCCCCACGTGCACGCAGGCCGCGTGCCGGTCGGTGTGGCCGTCGCGGTCGGGGCGGACCGGCCACAGCGGCGGGTCGACGGTGGCGCACACCGTCTCCGCGACGGCGCAGCGCGGCCGGAACACACAGCCCGAGGGCGGGTCCGAGGGATCGGGCGGGTCGCCCGGCAGTCCCCGGGGGGCCAGGCGCGAGGCCGGGTCACCGATCTTGGGGAAGGCCGCGCTGAGCGCGCTCGCGTAGGGGTGCGCCGGGGCGTGCACGACCTCGCGCGCGGGCCCCTGCTCGACGATCCGCCCCGCGTACATGACCGCGACCCGGTCGCAGGTCGCGGCGAGGACGGACAGGTCGTGGCTGATCATCAGCATGCCGATCCCGGTCTCGTCCACCAGCCGTTCCAGCAGGCCGAGGATCTGCGCCTGGATCATCACGTCCAGGGCGGTGGTCGCCTCGTCCGCGATGATCAGGCGCGGCTCGCAGGCCAGCGCCATCGCGATCATGACCCGCTGGCGCTGGCCGCCGGACAGCTGGTGGGGGTAGTCGCGTCGGCGGGAGGCGGGCAGCCCCACCTGTTCGAGGAGCTCGGACACCCGCGCGTCCACCCGGGCCGGTCGGACCAGTTCGTGGATGAGCAGCGGCTCCGCGATCTGCTCACCGATCCGCTTCACCGGGTTGAGCGAGTGCATGGCGCCCTGGAAGACCACCGAGGCGCCCACCCAGCGCACGGCGCGCAGACGGCCCCACTTCATCTGCAGGACGTCCTCGCCCTCCAGCAGGATGCTTCCGGTGACCTTCGCGCTCGCGGGCAGCAGCCGCAGCAGAGCCAGGGCCACCGTGGACTTCCCGCTGCCGGACTCCCCCGCCACCCCGAGGGTGTCGCCGGGGTTCAGGGACAGGCTCACGCCGCGTACGGCGGGGACGTCCCCGCCGCTGCCGGAGTAGGTGACGCGCAGGTCGCTGACGTCGAGAAGGCTGGTCAACTCTGCCCCCGGAGCCGTGGGTTGATGACGGACTCGACCGCGCGCCCGCACAGGGTGAAGGAGAGCGCGACCACGGCGATGGCCAGGCCTGGCGGGACGATGTACCACCAGATCCCGGCGCTGATCGCCCCGGCGGTGCGGGCCGCCTCCAGGATCCCGCCCCAGGAGATGGTGGTGGGGTCGCCCATGCCGAGGAAGGCCAGGGTGGACTCCGCGATGATCGAGGTGGCGACCAGCAGCGTGGTCTGGGCGAGCACCACCGGCATGACGTTGGGCAGCACGTGCCAGCCCATCACGTGCGCGTGGCCGCCGCCGAGGGCGCGGGCGCGCTCCACGAACGGTCGGGCCTCCACGGCCAGGGTCTGCGCGCGCACCAGGCGTGCGGTGGGCGGCCAGACGGTGAGGCCGATCGCGATGATGATGGTGCCGGTGCCGCGCGGCAGGACGGCGGCCAGCGCCACGGCGAGGACCAGGGTGGGCAGGACCAGGAACCAGTCGGTGACGCGCATGAGCACCGTGGACACGATCCGGCCGCCGACGCCGCCGGACGAGCCGAAGTGCCCGGCGGTGACGCCCACGAGGGTGCCGAGGGTGACCGAGACGAACGTGGCCAGCAGGCCGACCGTCAGCGAGACCCGCGCGCCCCAGATCACGAGGTCGAGGATGGAGCGGCCGAAGTTGTCGGTTCCCAGGGGGAACCGCCAGCTCGGCGGTTCGTGGGAGGCGCCGGGCGCTCCGGTGATGGTCAGGTGGGTCTGGTCGATGAACAGCGGGGCCGTCACGGCGAGCACGCCGATGGTGAGGAGCAGGCCCAGGCCGAGGAGCCCGGCCCGGTTGCGCGCGTACTCGCGGGCGAAGCCGACCAGGGCCTCGCGGCGGCGCCTGCGGGCCAGGGCGCTCGCGGAGAGCGTCGGGACCGGCGGCGTGCCGTCCGCCGACGGTCCGGCCGTGGCGGGTCCGGTGGGTGTGTTCATGGGCGCACCCTCGGGTCGAGCAGCGGATACACCAGGTCGGCCAGGAGGTTCATGAGGATCACCGAGGCCGCGAACACCACGAACAGCCCCTGGACGAGGCCGAGGTCGGGTACGCGCAGGCCGGAGTAGAAGAGCTGGCCGAGGCCGGGCCAGGAGAAGACCGTCTCCACGAGGATGACCCCGGAGACGACCTGCCCGAGGTTGAGGAAGATGAGCGTCACTGTGGGCAGCAGCGCGTTGGGCACGGCGTGCCTGCGGCGCACCAGCGCGTCGCGCAGCCCCTTGGCGCGGGCGGTGACCAGGTAGTCGGCGCCCTTCTCGTCCATCAGCGAGGAGCGCATGATCATGAGGTACTGCGCGTAGATCACCGCGACCATGGTCACGACCGGCAGCACCATGTGCCGGGCGGTGCTCAGCGCGGTCTCCAGCGGTCCGGTGGCGCTGGGCGAGACCATGCCGCCGGTCGGGAACAGACCGGGCATGAACCCGCGCCCCGAGGCGAGCAGCACGATCAGCAGCAGGCCGAGCCAGAACGTGGGCACCGACCAGAAGAACAGTGCCACCGCCGTGTTGATCCGGTCCCCGCGTCCGCCCGGCCGCCACCCGGCGCGGGCGCCGAGGAACAGCCCGAGCAGCGCCGCGATGACCGTGCCGGTCCCGGCGAGCAGGATCGTCGGGCCCAGGCGTTCGAGGATGAGGTCGACCACGGGTTCCCGGTACTGGAAGGAGATCCCCAGGTCCAGCCGGAGCAGTCCGGCGGCGTAGTCGAGGAACTGCTGCCAGAGGGGCTGGTCGAGGCCGAACTGGCGGCGCAGTTCCTCGCGCTGTTCGGCGGAGACCTCTCGGCCCTCGGTCATGGCGCGGACGGGGTCGCCGGGCAGGATCCTGAAGAGGAAGAACCCGGCGACGATCACGGCGAACAGGGAGACCACGGCGGTGGTCAGGCGGCCGAGCACGTAGGTGGCCACGGGGGCCACGCGGCCGAGCCCCGTGGGGCCCGCCGGGGCGGGGACGTCGGTGGTCCCCGCCCCGGTCGGTTCGTCCGCCTCGGTGGGCGTCATGGTCACTCGCGGTCCTCCACGGTGGAGCGTCGACGGAAGAAGACGAAGGCACCCGCGACCACCAGCACCAGCACGCCGGCGCCGATGCCGATGAGCGCCCCGGTGGACACACCCGAGCCGCCGCTGCCGGCGCCCTCGGCGGGCTCGGCCGACCACCAGGCCCAGTAGCCGTCCTGCCCCCAGATGTTCCCGCCCTCGGCGGGCTCCAGCTGGAGGCTGGCGACGTGGTCGGTCCGGTAGGCCTCCATGATGTTCGGGTAGGTCAGGACGTTGACCACGGCCTCCCGGTACAGGACCTCCTGGAGCTGGTGGATGATCTCGGCGCGGGCCGCGCGGTCGTACTCCGCCAGCTGCGCGGCGTAGAGCTCGTCGTACTCCTCGTCACAGAAGTAGGCGTCGCCCTGCATGGTGCCGGGTTCGGTGGGCAGCGCGTCACAGGTGTGGATGCTGAACACGTAGTCCGGGTCGGGGTTGACCGTCCACCCGGTGAAGATGAGGTCGTACTCGGCGTCGTAGAGGGCGTCGCTCAGGATGCCCGGGTCGACGGTCTGGTTGTCGATCTCGATGCCGAGGTCCGCGAGGCGCTCGTCGATGACCTGTCCGGCCTGGACGTTGTCCGGCCGGTCGGCGTGGACGTGCATGCGCAGTTCGAGCCGGTCGCCGTCGGGCGAGACGCGCACGCCGTCCTCGCCCCTCTCGTACCCGGCCTCGTCGAGCATCGCGTTGGCGGCGTCGGGGTCGAAGTCGAGGATGGCCTCGTCTCCCTCGGGCGCCCAGTGGAAGTCGGTGTAGCGGGGCGGGACGTAGCCGCCCGCCGCGACGGCCTGGCCGTTGGCGCCCTGCTGGACGATCTCCTCGTTGTCGATGCCCATGACGATGGCCTGGCGCAGGGTGCGGTCGGCCAGCGCCGGGTGCCCGTCACCGAACTCCTCGCCGTCCTGCGTGACGGCGCCGGGGTTGATGGTGAAGGCCTGGAACCGCTTGCCGTCCGCGATGTTGACGGCGACGTTGTCCAGGGTCTCCAGGGAGGTGATCTGGGCGTCGGTGAGCTCGTAGACGAAGGAGACCTCGCCGCTGCGCAGCGCCTCGACGGCGGCGTCCTTCTCCGAGTAGTAGCGGAAGTAGAGCTCGTCGAAGCCGGGTGCGCCCCGCCAGTGGTCGGGGTTGGCCTCCAGACGGATGTGTTCGCCGCGCGCGTGCTCGGTGAGGACGAAGGGGCCGGTGCCGACCGTGGGGAGGTCGTCGCCGGTGTAGTCGGCGAAGGCCTCGCCCTGTTCCTCGATGATCGGTTCCCAGACGTGTCTGGGGACGATCGGCACGCGCAGGGACTCCATGGTCGCCTGCGGTTCGTCCAGCTCGATGACGACGGTCGTGTCGTCCTCGGCGGTGACGGTGTCGAACCCGGAGACGTAGTTGCCGTTGGCGACGGCGGCGGCCTCGTTCTCCATCATCGTGGTGAACGTCCACGCCACGTCGTCGGAGGTGAGCTGCTCGCCGTCGCTGAAGAGGGCGTCGTCACGGAGGTTGAAGGTCCAGGTGAGGCCGTCGTCGGAGGTCTCCCATGTCTCCGCGAGGGAGGGGGCGGGCTCTCCGGTCTCCGGGTCCACGGTGGTGAGGCTGTCGTAGACGTGCCGGAGGATGTTCGTGGTGACCGCGAGCTGCGCGGTGAAGGGGTTGAAGGAGTCCACCTGCTGGGCGATGGCGACGGTGAGGGTGGTGCCGCTCGCCTCGTCGGCGGCCGCGGGGGCCACCGTGAGTCCTCCGAGGAGAAGGAGCGCGCTGCCGGACGCCGCCGTCCGCCGGAGAAGGGTGCCGGAGGGAGGATGGTGGGTTTTCATAACGGCCCCTGTCAGGTTTCGTGGGGTTGGTGGCATTGCCACCTGGGGGTTGTTGGTTGTCTACCAACTCGTCACGACGAGCGTCAACGATCTTCGAGGTGAGGCGGGATATCGCAACACATTCGACTCCTGTGTCAGGAGCGTTCGTGTTTCCTGAGGATGAAGTGGCTTTTGTTCCCTGTCCGAAACCGGTCTCTGATTCGCGACGATTGGCAGACTCCGCTACGGTTCCCGCCATGATGGGGCACTCGCACGCACTCAGTGGCGTGGTCGGCTGGATGGCGGTCGTACCGCTGGTCCAGGGCACGGAATTCCTTGGACTCAGCTTCGACCTGGGCCCCGGTGAGATCATCGCCGGTTCCCTGGTGTGCGCGGGCGCGGCCCTGCTGCCGGACGTGGACCACAAGAGCGCGACGGTGACCAAGACCTACGGCAAGGCCACCGAGATCCTGAGCGACATTCTCAACTGGGCCTTCGGGGGGCACCGGATGGGGACCCACTCGTTCTTCTTCGCGATCCTCATGGGCGTGCTGGTGCAGGCCCTGGCCCTGTGGTCGGAACTGGCCGTGCAGATCTTCGTGTTCCTGCTGGTCGGAATCGCTCTCCAGGGGCTGGGTTTCGGCATGGACAAGAACCGGACGGCCTCGGGGATCATCAACGCGCTGGGAACGGCGGCGATCACCCTCACCCTGTTCTCGGTGGGCGTGAACTACACGTGGCTGGGCCTGGCGGTGGCCTTCGGCATCGTCCTGCACTTCTTCGGGGACATGATCACCAAGATGGGCGTGCCGATCTTCTGGCCGTTCTGGAAGAAGCGCATCGGCCAGGGCAAGGGCTTCGTCACCAACGGCCCGGTGGAGCAGAAGGTGGTCACCCCGCTGCTCACCATCGGCGTCATCATCGGCTCCGTGTACCTGTTCGACTGGCCCACCCTGCTCCCCGACCACTAGGGGCGGACGCGCGTCGTTCCGCACCGGCCGCTCCGAGCGCGGGACGCTTGGCCGGAGCGGTGGGGCCTCCTAGGCTGGCGGCGTGACTCGAACCACAGAGGGCATCAGCCCCGAACTGCACGCCTACGTCGTCGCCCACAGCCAGCCGGTGGACCCGGTCCTGTCGGACCTGGCCGAGGAGACCGCCCGACTGTTCCCCGAGTCCCAGGGGATGCAGATCGGTCCCGAACAGGGCGCCTTCTCCACGCTCCTCACCCAGCTGTCGGGGGCGCGGAACGCGGTGGAGATCGGCACCTTCACCGGATACTCCTCGATCTGCTTCGCCCGCGGCCTGCCCGCGGACGGCACCCTGCTCGCGCTGGACATCAGCGAGGAGTGGACGTCGGTGGCCCGGAGGTACTGGGAGCGGGCCGGGGTCTCACAGAAGATCACCCTGCGGATCGGCCCGGCGCTGGACTCGCTGCGCGCCCTGCCGAGGGAACCCCAGTTCGACCTGGCCTTCCTGGACGCGGACAAGACCGGCTACGTGGACTACTGGGAGGAACTGGTCCCCCGCACGCGCCCCGGCGGGCTGCTGTTGGCCGACAACACCCTGTCCCACGGCCGGGTGGTGGACCCCGAGCAGACCGCGCCGCACGTCCAGGGCATCCGTGACTTCAACGACAGGCTCGTCGCCGACGACCGCGTCGAACAGGTCCTGCTCCCCATCGGAGACGGCCTCACGCTGGCCCGCAGGCTCTGAGCCCCCCGACTCCGTCCGCCCGGGTTGTCCACAGGCCGGACGGTTCTCCCGGCGGGGACGGGGTGATCTTGGGTAATGTCCAGTTCCATGCGCCTGCTGCACACTTCGGACTGGCACCTGGGTCGCTCCTTCCACCGGGAGAACCTCATCGAGGCCCAGGCCGCCTTCCTCGACCACCTCGTCGACACCATCCACGCGGAGCGGATCGACGTCGTGGTGGTCGCCGGTGACCTCTACGACCGCGCCCTGCCGCCGGTCGACGCCGTGCGCCTGTTCGACCGCGCCCTCGGCCGCATCCGGGAGACCGGGGCCAGGGCGGTGCTGATCAGCGGCAACCACGACTCCATGGCCCGGATGTCCTTCGCCACCGGCCTGATCGACGCCTCCGGGGTGCACCTGCGCAGTTCCCTGGACGGGATCGGCACCCCCGTGCTGATCGAGGACGAGCACGGCCCGGTGGCCTTCTACGGCATCCCCTACCTGGAACCGGAGATCGCCCGCCACCACTGGGACCTGCCCGAACGCGGCCACCCGGCGGCGATCGGCCACGCGATGGACCTGGTCCGGGCCGACCTCGCCCAGCGGCCGGGCACCCGCTCGGTGGTGCTCTCCCACGCGTTCGTCACCGGCGGGGAGCCCTCCGACAGCGAGCGCGACATCTCCGTGGGCGGGGCCTCGCACGTGCCCGCCTCGGTCTACGACGGGGTCGACTACGTGGCCCTGGGCCACCTGCACGGCCGCCAGACCATCACGCCGTCGGTGCGCTACCCGGGCAGCCCGCTCGCCTACTCCTTCTCCGAGGAGCACCACCGCAAGGGGTTCTGGCTGGTGGACCTGGACGCGGACGGCTTCTCCGGAGCGGAGTTCGCCGACGCCCCGGTGCCCCGGCCGCTCTCCCGCGTCCGGGGCCGCCTCGACGACCTGCTCACCGAGGACCGGTGGGATCCCCACACCGGGCACTGGCTCCACGTCACCCTCACCGACCCCCGGCGTCCCGCCCAGCCCATGGACCGCCTCCGCGAGCGCTTCCCGCACACCCTCATGCTGGAGTTCGACCCCGACGACGGCGACGTGGAGCGGCGGCCCGTCACCGTGGCCGTCGCGGACCGGCCCGAACGCGAGGTGGTCGCGGACTTCGTCGCGTGGGCCCGGGGCAGCGCCGCGACCCCGGAGGAACGCGCGCTGGTGGACCGCGCCGTCGAAGAGGTCCGCGTCCAGGAAGGGACTCGCTAGATGCGGCTGCACACCCTCACGATGACCGCCTTCGGGCCCTTCGCCGGAACCGAGACGGTCGACTTCGACCGGCTCGGCGGGGGCGGGCTGTTCCTCATCCACGGGCCCACGGGCGCGGGCAAGACCTCTGTTCTGGACGCGGTCTGCTTCGCCCTCTACGGCGACGTCCCCGGTGCGCGCGGCAAGGACCGCTCCCCCAGGAGCGACCACGCCGCACCCGGCGTCCGGCCCGAGGTCAGCCTGGAGTTCACCGTCCGGGGACGCCGCGTGCGGATCGAGCGCAACCCGCGGTGGGAGCGGCCCAAGAAGCGCGGAAGCGGCACCCTCACGGAGAACCAGAAGGTCCGCGTGTTCGACTGGCGGGGCGACCGCTGGGAGGGCGTGACGACCCGCCCGGACGAGGCCGGGCAGTTCGTGGGCGACCTGGTCGGGCTCACCATCACCCAGTTCTGCCAGATCGTCATGCTGCCCCAGGGCGACTTCGCCCGGTTCCTGCGGGCCAAGTCCGACGACCGGCGCAAGTCCCTGGAGCGCATCTTCAACACCCGGGTGTTCCGGGACGTGGAGGAGTGGTTCGGCGGGCACGCCCGGAAGCTGGAGCGCGAGGTACGCGCCGCCGACGAACGCGTGCGGGCGGTCTCCGGAAGGATCGCGGAGGTCGGCGGGTCCACGGCCCCGCAGGCCCCGGAGGAGCTCACGGCCTGGGCCGCCGAACTGGCCTCGGTGCAGGCCGCCACCGCCCGCGACGCCGAGGAGGTCACCGCCGAGTTCACGCGGGCCCGGGACCGGGCCAGGGAGGCGCTGGCCACGGGGCGTGAACTGCTCTCCCGCAGGGAACGGCTGGCCGCCGCCCGGGAGCGCCGCGCCCAGCTGGCCGAGCGGCGCGCGTGGCGGACCGGGATCGACACCCGTCTGGCCGCCGCCGAGCGGGCCGACACGGTGCTGCCGTCCCTGCGCGCCCGCGACCACCGCCGAGCCGAACTGGACAAGGCCGAGCTGGCCGTCACCGACCGCCTGGCCCTGGTCAGCGGCCTCGCGGACGTGGACGCCGCCGGGCTGACGCACGTCGACGCCGCCGCACTGACGGACATCGACGCCACCGGACACGCGGAGCAGGGGGACCACCCCGACCTCCCCGCGACGCTGCGCTCCGCCGAGAGGTCGCGCCACGACGAGCTCGCCCGCCTGGACCACCTGCGCGGGGACGCCGAACGCCGTCGTTCCCTGCACCGCGACCTCGCCGCGCTCGACCGGCGGATCGCGGCCGTGCGCACCGAGGCGGACCGGGCCCGTGAACGGGTGACGGCGCTGCCCGCCCGGGTCGGGACGATCACCGAGGAGCTGCGCCGGGCCCAGGAGCAGTCCGGACTCACCGACCCCGCGAAGGCCGCCCTCGACCTGGCCGAACGGCGTCGCTCGGCCGCGCAGGAGCACCGGCGCCTGGGTGGGGAGGTCGAGCGGGCCGAGGAGGAGCGGCGGCGCGCGGTCGACACCGCCCAGACCGCCCGCGACCGGTCCCAGGACCTGCGCGAGCGGCGGATCGCGCACATGGCCGCCGAACTCGCCGCCGACCTGGCCGACGGCGCGCCCTGCGCGGTGTGCGGGTCCACCGAGCACCCCTCCCCCGCCGCACCGAGCGCGAGGGGGCTGGTCTCGGCCGAGGAGGAGCGGGCCGCCCAGCAGGCGGCGGACACCGCCGCCGCCCGGCGCACCGAGGCGGAGAACACCCTGGTGGCGCTCCGGGAACGGCACACGGCCGCCGCCGAGCGGGCCGAGGGCCGCACCGTGGAGGCCGCCGCCGAGGAGGTGGCCGCCCGCGAGCAGGAGCTCACCGAGGCCCGCGCCGCCGCCCGCGAGCTGCACCGCCTGGAGGAGGAGCTGGCCCAGGCCACGGCGGACCTGGAGCGAGCCCGCCAACGCGAGGGCGAGCTGGTCCGTGAGGAGAGCGAACTGACCGCCCGCCGCGAGGAGGGGGCGAGGGAGCACGAGCGGCTGACCGCGCTGCTGGACCGGGCGCGCGGCGAGGACGCCGGGCTGGCCGAGCGGATCGCCCGACTGCGCGGCGAGGCCGAGGTGCTGCGCGACGCGGCGGACGCCGTCGAACTGCGCGGCCGGGCCGCCGAGGAGCTGCGCACCGCCGTCACCGAGGCCGGACGCTCCCTGACCGAGGCGCGCTTCGAGGACGAGGCCGAGGTGGTGGCGGCCGCCCTGGACGAGCGCGGCCGCACCGACCTCAGGGCCCGGGCCCGCGACTTCGACGACCAGTGGGCCGCGGTCGAGGCCCGCCTGGCGGACCCGGAGCTGACCGCCGCCGAACTCGCCCCCGCACCGGACCCCACGGCCCTGGAGGAGTCCGCCCGGACCGCCGACCGCGCGGCGGACCAGGCAGTGGCCTGGCAGGGGATGCTGTCCGAGCGGGCCCGCCGTCTGGCGGATCTGCGCGTGGAGCTCGACGGACAGCTGTCCGGTTCGGAGCCCGTCCTGCGCCGCTACGCGGTGGCCCAGGGGCTGAGCACCCTCGCGGCGGGGACCTCACCGGACAACACCGACAGCGTCCGGCTGTCCGCCTACGTGCTGGCGGCCCGTCTGGAACAGGTGGTGGAGGCGGCCAACCACCGGCTGCTGACCATGTCGGACGGCAGGTACGAGCTGCGGTACACGGTGGACAAGGCGGCGGGCGACGGCAGAGCCCGCTCCGCCGGGGGCCTGGGCATGCGCGTGGTCGACGCCTGGACGGGGGTGGAACGCGACCCGGCGACGCTCTCCGGCGGGGAGACCTTCTTCAGCTCCCTGGCCCTGGCGCTGGGGCTGGGTGACGTGGCCACCGCCGAGGCGGGCGGCACGGAGATCGACACCCTGTTCGTGGACGAGGGTTTCGGGACGCTGGACGAGGACACCCTGGAGGAGGTCCTGGACGTGCTGGACCGGCTCCGCGACGGCGGCCGTGCCGTCGGGGTGGTGAGCCACGTCGCGGACCTCCGCCAACGCGTCACGACCCGTCTCCGTGTGGTGAAGGCCGCCGGTGGCTCCAGGCTGGAGCACCACGGCTGAGCGCACCCCGGGTTGGGGACGGTGCCGGGCGGTGCGACAATGACCAGCGTGAATTCGCTGGTCAACATCGCCGTGTTCGGAATCGGGGGCGCCATCATGGTGGCGGCCCTGATCGGTCTTCTCCTCGTGGTCTCAGGGAGCGCGCGCGGGTCCTCGCCCCGGTTGCTCACCGCCTTCGGTGCGGCGTCGGTGCTGCTCCTGGTGTTGCTTCCGTCGCTGGCCGCGTTCAACGTGATGTCCGGCGGCGGTGGGTTCTGGGTGGGTTTCGCCTCCGCGAGCGTCGTGGCCGCCGTGATGTACGCGGTCAACGTCGCCCTCCTGCCCGTTCTGGCGCGCCGTCAGGCCATGGTCAGCGGGCGCACCGGGCTGGGCGAGCTGCGCCCGTCGGCCTCGGTGCTGCTCGGCGGACTGGTGATCTGCCTGGGTGTGGGTCTGCTCGTCACGGGCGTGACCGCCTTCGTCGTCTGACCGTTTCCGGCCACGCGCGCCACTTCCGAGACGCCGCTCTGTAGCTTCGTGCCGGGGCCCTTCCGGGTCCCGGCACCCTGCGAACGGAGCGGCGTATGCGTGCACGGACCGCCGTGGTGGCGGCGCTCCTGCTCACCGGGTGCGCTGTGGAGCTGGAGGAGCGCGACTCCATCCGGCAGTTCGAGGTCAGCGCGCTGGATCCCACCGGCACGCACCCGTGTGCTCTGGTCCCCGATGCCGCCGCCGTCGATCTGGGGATCCTGGACGAGGAGGGCGAGGGCAGCCCCCAGTCCAACGCGAACTGCTTCTACACGAACCGGGTCGATGCCAGCGTGGACCTACGAGTGGAGGTCCACGAGGAGAGGGACGCCGTCGAGTCCACCGTCTCTGCGGGCTTTTCCGGGGCTGAGGACGAGGAGTTCGTCAGCGTGGAGGGGTACCCGGGCGTGACCCTGGAGTTCCCGGACTCCTGTGACCTCACCGTGGCTGTCTCCGATGAGCACTCGTTCTACGTACAGGTCAGTGCCGACGAGGCATGCGAGGTGGCTGTTGGGGTGGCAAGTGCCGCGATCGCCAACGCCCAGGAGAGCTGATGCCGCGACCCGGAATCTGTCATCCTGTGCCCAGGAGTGGATCGAACCAAAGGTCAAGCGGAGATAACGGCCCACGTTTCCGCAGGTCGTGAAGCGTAGGCCCCGCGCACGCGGGGATGGGCCCTTCATCAAGTCGACCAGCGCGGCCTTCCCAGCATGAGTTACCGAAGCACGCGAGGGGGACGACGGGCCCACGGTCTGTGGGGCGACACCCGTGGCTCCGTGGTGTCCACGGCCATGACGTGTTCTCCGGCCAGGGAGAACTTCGGGGGCAGACTCGGTCACAGGTCGCGGTAGACCTCACGACGGTGCGCCACGCTCAACACGAGCACGAGCAGCTCCCCATCACGGATCGCGTACACGATTCGGTAGTCGCCCACTCGGACCCGCCAGAGATCGGGCTCGCCTTTGAGCGGGATACTCCCAGCGGGGCGGGGATCAACCGTCAGCTCCTGCACCTTGCGAGCGATCCGCAACCGCACCGGCTTGTCAAGCTTGTCGAGCTGTTTGTACGCCTGTTCAGCGAAGGAAACCGTGTAGATCCCGCTCACTGCCCCAGCTCTTCCGCGCTCAGACCGATCCGGCGCATGACCTCGTCGAAGGGCACGGTCGTGGACCGCCCTGCCTCGATATCGGCCAGTCGTTCGGCAGCGATCCGAGCGTCTCGTTCGTCCAACAGCTCCTCGTAGTGCTCGACCATGTCGGCCGGCACGATCGCCGCGGCCCGCTGGTGGCGGCGGCCCCGGGTGACGAATGTGATCTCGCCCCCGTAGACCGCGCGGTTGACTCGCTCGGAGAAGTGGTCGCGGGCCTGGGTCACGGACAGCTCGTGCGCATCACTGGTGTCGGTACTCATGCATCCCATCATGCCCTATGACGCCAACATGGCGTAGTTGGTGCTCTTGGCGTGATTCCACGCACCCCCGTGGCCTGGCGCGGGCACCAGGCCA
>NZ_CBDRIY010000023.1:0-93091 GCF_965344335.1 Nocardiopsis eucommiae | reverse complement strand
CGACGAACCGGGTGCGCCGGGGTCGGCTGGCCGACCCGGGCGAGGGAACCTAGGCCTGCTCGGCCTCGCGGTGACGGCGGGCCAGCCTCACCGGCTCCAGCACGGCCAGGCACTCCACGTGGTGGGTCATCGGGAAGGCGTCGAAGGCGCGCAGCCCCACCAGGCGGTAGCCGGAACGGTCGAACTCCGCGAGGTCGCGGGCCAGGGTGGCCGGGTCGCAGGAGACGTAGGCGATGCGGCGCGGCTTCATACCCGCCACCTTGCGCACGACCTCGGCACCGGCGCCCGCGCGCGGCGGGTCCAGCGCCACGACGTCGGCGCGCACGTCGGCCCACTCACGCATCTGCTTGGCCACGTCGTGGCGCTGGATCCGTACTTGCGGGAGGTCCTTGAGGTTGTACTGGGCGTCGCGGACGGCGTGCTCGCCGTTCTCCACGCCCATCACACGGCCCTCGACGCCGACGGCGTCGGCGAGGGCACCGGTGAACAGGCCCGCGCCACAGTACAGGTCCAGGGCGGTCTCGCCCTCACGCGGCTCCAGACCGTCCAGGACGGCGGCGCTCAGGGTCTCCGCGGCGGCGGGGTGGACCTGCCAGAAACCCCCGGCGCCCACCCGGTACTCACGTCCGGCCACGTCCTCGCGCACGCCCTTGCGGCCGCGCACCGACTGCACCCGGCCGCCCCTGAACCGGCGGAGCACAGCGCTGGAGGCCTTGAGTTCGGGCAGCAAGCCGAGCTTGGCGGTGGTCGGGGTGACCACGACGGCACGGTCGGCGCGGGTGGCGGAGGCGACCGCCTCGACGTCCTTGACGCCCTCCCACTTGACCTCGGTGACGCCGAGCTCGCTGACGCCGGGGTGGGCGATCAGGCACCGGTCGACCGGCTCGATGTCGTGGGAGCGGTGGCGGCGCAGACCGGCGTGGCCGTCCTCGTCCACCGAGAACCGCACGCGGGTGCGCCAGCCCAGACCGTCCGGGGTTCCGGGCAGCTCCTCGACCTCCACGTCGAGGTCGATGCCGGCAATCCGGCTCAGCTGGTCGGACACGACCTTGGCCTTCATCCGGCGCTGGGACTCCAGGGTGGCGTGCTGCCAGTCGCAGCCGCCGCACATGCCGGGGCCGGAGAACACGCAGGGCGCCTCGACCCGGTCCGGGGAGGCCGTGAGGACCTCGATGGCCTCGCCGCGCAGGAAGCGCGTGGTCTGCTCGGTGACGCGGACCCGCACGCGCTCGCCCGGCAGGGCGTGGCGGACGAAGACGACCTGGTCGTCCAGGCGGCCCACACACCATCCGCCGTGGGCGACGTCGTCCACTGTCAGTTCGATCTCGTTGCCCACACGGGTCATGGCTGTGTCCTTCGCTGGTCGGGTCGTGTTACGGGTGACCCTGCGCGCACAGCCACCAACCGACCCCAATCTACCGGCCCCGGGGCACCACACGCGCTGGTGCGGACACGGCGGGGGCGGGGTCGACACGCGGACGGGGTCCTCGTGTGCCAAGGTGGAACCGTCGGGGCGCGTGGGTCTGTCCGTGCCCCGGGGGCGGACGACCAACCGACGGGAGTGCGGACGAGGTGCACATCGTGATCATGGGGTGCGGCCGCGTGGGGTCCACGCTGGCACACACCCTGGTGGACCTGGGCCACTCGGTGGCGGTGATCGACCAGGACCCCGAGGCGTTCCGTCGGCTCCGTTCCTCCGTGGCCAAACACGCGGTACGCGGCGCGGGCCACGACCGGGAGGTCCTGCTCAGCGCCGGTATCGACCGGGCGGAGGCCTTCGCGGCCGTCAGCAACGGCGACAACTCCAACATCATCGCGGCCCGGGTGGCCCGCGAGGCCTTCGGGGTCGGCAACGTCGTGGCCCGGATCTACGACCCCCGCCGCGCGGAGGTCTACCAGCGTCTGGGCATCCCGACGGTGGCGACCGTGCGCTGGACGGCCGACGCCATCCTCCGCCGCGTGGTGCCCGGGGACGACCGGCCCGGCGCGGCACCCGAGTGGCAGGACGCCTCGGGCAGCCTGACCATGAACGAACTCACCCCGCCGGAGCGCTGGGTGGGACGGAGCGTCACCGAACTGGAGGACGACTTCCGCCTGCGGGTGGTCTACCTGGTCCGGCGGGGGCGCATCGCCCTGGCCCGTTCCGAGGAGACCATCGCGGAGGGCGACGTGCTGCACGTGGTGGGGCACAGCCGGGACATGGCCGACCTGACCCAGCGGTTGGGCGGACGGCGCGAGGACGAGACGGGGCGTGAGTGAGATGCGGATCGCCATCGCGGGAGCCGGGAGCGTGGGCCGCTCCATCGCCACGGAGCTGGCGGGCAACGGCCACGACGTCCTGCTGATCGACCGGGACACCCGGGCCATCGGCGTGGACGACCTCCCCCAGGTGGAGTGGCTGCTGGCCGACGCCTGTGAACTGGCCACCCTGGAGGACGCCCGGCTGGGCGACTTCGACGTGGTCATCGCGGCCAGCAGCGACGACAAGGTGAACCTCGTCTTCTCCCTGCTGGCCAAGACCGAGTTCGCGGTCGACCAGGTCATCGCCCGGATCAACGACCCGGCCTACGAGTGGCTCTTCAACGACTCCTGGGGGGTGGACCTGGCGGTCTCCCCGCCGCGTCTGATCGCGGACCTGGTCGAGGGAGTGACCGACGAGGAGGACTACGCGGAGGAGGGCACCCGACCCCCGCTGCCCGGCGCCGAGATCGCGGAGTCGGTGCTGCACGCGGCGAGCCCCTTCGCGGACCGGCCCGAGAGCGACCTCACCGCCGAACTGCCCGACGGCGTGGCCCTGGTCGCCGTGGTGGGTCCGGGCGGGGTGCGACCGCCCGCGCCGGAGCGGACCCTCTCCGTGGGCAACACCGTGGTGTTCCTGGCCGAACCGGAGGCGCTGGGCCCCCTGGAGGAGCTGCTGGAGCGGGTGGAGGACACCGAGGAGGCCGCGCCCGAGGCCTGAGCCCGGTCGCGGCGGGTGTCCTTCGCGGGTCCCCTCAGCGGTCCTCGGGGGTGTCGGCGGCCTCGGCCCGCTCCAGGGGGGTGCGTCCGCGCGCCAGGACCCACACCATGCCCGCGAAGGCCGCCACCTGGAGCGGCCAGCCCATGGCCACCTTGGACAGACCCAGCAGGGCGAAGGTGTTGGCCCAGTCGTTGGTCTCGGCCAGCCAGAGCGGGTACTGGACCAGCACCCGGATGACGCAGGGCAGCACCAGCAGCCAGGTCAGCCGGGAGGCGAGCGTGACCACGGCCGGGTCGTTGCGCCAGGAGGTGAAGTCCTCCTTGTTCCCGATGAACGGGCCGATCATGAGGCCGATCACCGGCCAGCGGACCAGGACCGACAGGCTCAGAACCACGGCGTAAACCGCGTTGTAGATGATCCCGGGCAGGAAGGCGTCCTCGGCGTTCCCGCTGCGCATCGCGAAGACCGCCGCCAGGCCGATGCCGAAGAGGCTGGTGAACACGTACTGCAACGAGGAGCGCCGCACGAGCCGGAGCACGCCCAGGAGCAGGGCCGCCCCGACCCCCAGGATGATCGACAGCCGCAGGTCCTCGCTCACGATGTAGGAGATCGTGAAGGTCAGAGTGGGGATGGCCGTCTCGACCATGCCGCGCTTTCCGCCCAGGGCCTCGGCGAGCTTGGTCCGGACCAGCGCCTCGACCGTTCGCTCGGTGACGGCGGGCTTCTCCCCCGCCTCGTCGGCCTGGGCCGCCTCCTCGGAGGCCCGCTGCTGCTCAGTCATCCCGCTCCGCTCCGGTGTCGCCGTGCGGCCTGTTCGGCCGCCAGCCATGATGCACCACCCTATGCGACCCGTCACAGCCGGGGAGCGGCGTTCCGGCCGACCGACCACCCTCCGGGTCCGGGCTTGCCCTCCTTTGTCAGGTGATGCGGCGTGCCCCTTCTCACCACGGTGGCTGGCCCCGGGGCGGCGTCCTTCCGTACGCTGGCGGCCCACCCGCTCTCGTGAGGAGTCGTCCCGATGACCACCCGGCAGGAAGCACCCGACGAGGAGCACCTCCGCTTCGCCCTCGCGCTCGACCCCGAACTGGTCGAGGAGGGGAGCTCACACGTGTGGTCCCCGTACTCGGTCGGCGCCGTGCTCGGCCTGCTGGCCACCGGTGCGGGCGGCGACACCCTCAAGGAGCTGGTGGACCTGGTCGCCCCGGACGGCGGCGATCCCCGGGGGCACCTGGAGACGCTGAACACCGCCGTCGAGGCCGCCGACGGACTGGACCTGGCCACGCTCAACGGCCTGTACGTCCCGGCCGACCTCCCGCTGCGCGCCGAGTTCGAGGAGCGGGTCGCGGCCCAGTCCGACGCGGAGGTGGACCGGGTCGACTTCCGTGGTGACGCGGAGGGGGTGCGCGCCCGGGTCAACGGCCGGGTCTCCGAGGTCACGCGGGGGCTGGTCCCCGAGCTGCTCGCCCCCGGAACCGTCCACCCCGACGTCCGTATGCTCCTCGTCAACGCCCTGTGGGTGAAGCTGCTGTGGGCGGAGCCCTTCGATCCCTCCGACACGCGGGACCGCGACTTCCACGCCCCGGACCGCACCCACCGGGTTCCGACCATGCGGCGCACGGGATCCCTGGTCCACTCCGAGCACGGCGGGCTGCGGATGGTCACCCTGGAGGGCGAGCACGGCCTGGCCCTGGACGTGATCGTCCCCGACTCCCCCGGGGCCGCGCACGCACCGACACCGTCGCTCACGCCGCAGGTCCTGCGCGGACTGTACCGGGCGCGCCGACAGGAGCGGGTGAGCCTGGCGCTGCCGCGCTTCGAGGTCCAAACGGACGCCGCACTGCTCGAACCGCTGGCCGCCACCCCCGCTCACGTGCGCACCCTGGCCACGGACCGCGCCGACTTCGGCGGTATCAGCGAGGAGCCCCTGAAGGTCGACGCCATCGTGCACCAGGCGGTGCTGCGTGTGGACGAGAAGGGCGCCGAGGGGGCCGCGGCGACCGCCGCCGTCATGCTGATGTCGGCCGCGGTCCCGCCGCCTCCCCGGGAGTTCGTCGTGGACCAGCCCTTCGTCTTCGTGCTGCGCCGCCGGGGCGCGGTCCTGTTCACCGGCCGGATCACCGACCCCGTGGACCCGGGCCCGGCCGCGTGAACGCCCCGGGGCTCAGTCCCTCAGGAGGAAGGCGGCGGTGACCTCGGCCAGGGCCTCGTGCGCCTGTGCGTCGGTCAGCTCCGGTTCCGCGTCCCCGGACTGCGCCCCGTAGGCGCCGAACTGGGCGTGGTTCATACCCTCGATCACCTCCGCGTCGGCGTCACCGGGCAGGTGGGGTCTGCGCTCCGCGACCTCCGACGGGGACAGGATCCCGTCCCGTCCCCCGGCCACCGACAGCACGTCGAGGTCGTCGCGGTCGGCCAGGTCGGCGCCCTCGGGGGCGTAGGAGGCCCACAGCACCAGCCCCGCCCACGGGACGTCGCCGTCGCCGGAGCCGACGTGCTGCGCGGCGAAGGCCCCGCCCATGGAGTGCCCGCCCAGGTACCACTCGGAGACCTCCGGGGCGGCGCCGACCACCGACTCGCCACGGGCGGAGTCGAGCAGGGCCAGGTTGAGGCGCAGGTCCGGCACGATCACCGTGACCCCGGTCCTGGCCACCACAGGTGCCCAGGAGGCCGCGTACGCGTCGGCCTCCACCCGGGCGCCGGGGTAGAAGACGACCCCCGTTCCCGAGGGGTGCTCGGCGGGGGTGATCAGGACGCCGTCGGAGCCGCGCTCGACGACGACGGCCGGGTCACGCTCGGCCAGGGCCAGGGGTTCCGGCTCGGCCCGGTAGGGGTTGAGGGCCCAGACGACGAAGGCCGTGGCGGCCACCAGCACCAGTGTGGTGCACACGGCCAGCGTCCACACAAGGACGCGAACGGCCCGGCGCCCACGTCGGCGCCCACGCCGGCCCGCCGTACTGCCATCGGTCATGTCCGACCCTTCTCCATGTGTGGCCCTGACGGGCCCGGGGATGTCATCGCGGCGGGGGGCGACGAGCCGCGCCGGTCAGGCCCCGGTGTCGACCGGGCGCCTCGCCTGGCCGCACCGTATCGCCAGGTCCGGGGTGGCCCCGCGCCGGGTCCCCTCGCCGGGCCTCCACGAGTCCGCGAAGCACCTACGGAGTCCGCGAAGCACCGACGCGTCCAGCAGACCGCGCCCGGATCCGGGTCCGGGTCCGGGTCCGGCGAACACGGGTTCCCGGACGGTGCGGTCTCAGCGGGGGCGCGTCCGCCCGGGTCAGGTCTCGAAGACCTCGAACGAGGTGGCCAGCGGTACCCCGGCCCACGCACCGGAGCGCACGGCGCCCTCTCTCAGGAAGGTGCGCTGGTCGAAGCCGTCCAGGTTGGCCAGGTACACCTCGTGCGCATCCAGGGAGGCGATTCCGGCGGCCAGGTCGTCCTCGCCCAGTTCGACGAAGTGGGTGGCCTCCGGGGCGGCGCCGAAGGCCACGAACCGCACGCCCCGCCAGGGCTCCAGCCCCTCCGCGAGCTGCTCGGTGAACACCCACCGGTTGTCGGCGTCGCGGACCGCGTCCAGCAGGGCGGGGCCCAGCACCCGGTGGTCGGCGTGGTTGAACCCGCTTCCCCCGGCGAAGTGCTCACGGAAGTTGAGGGAGATGATCACGTCGGGCCGGTGCCTGCGGATCGCCCCGGCCAGGGCCCGGCGCAACGGCAGACCGTACTCCAGCGTGCCGTCCGGGAAGTCCAGGAACTCCACGGTGGACGCGCCGACGGCCGCCGCCGAGGCACGCTGCTCGGCCATCCGCAGGGGCGCGCAGGCCGCCGGGTCCAGGGAGTCGATACCGGCCTCGCCCTGGGTCACCAGCAGCTCAACGACCTCCTTGCCGCGCACGGTCCACCGGTGGATCGCCGAGGAGACACCGAACTCCAGGTCGTCCGGGTGGGCCACCACCGCCAGCGCCCGTCCCCAGTCCTCGGGAAGCGGCCGGGGAGCGCTGTTCTTCGTTGTCTGAGCCATACGGCCCACACTACGGAACGGCGCACCCCCGGACACGGTTGTCCACAGGCCGATCGCGCGAGGGCTCAGGAACCGGTGGGCGGTCCGCTCGCCGATCCGTTGGGGGAACTGCCCGCGTTGCCGTGCTGGGCCGCCTGCTGGGCGGACCGCTGCTGCGCGGCGGCCGCCATCTGCTCCTGGATCTTCTTGGGCACCGTGATCTGCAACAGCTCGTTCGGCGGCACCGGCTGCTCGCCGCGCACCACCACGATGTTGGCGAAGACCTGCTCGATCTCGGACATCACCTCGGGCTTGCTGGCGCCCTCGCCCCGGATCACGCCGCGCAGCACCCAGCGCGGACCGTCCACACCGATGAAGCGCACCCGCTGGCCGAGCTGCCTGCCGTCCTCGGTCTTCTTTCCCTTGATGGGGATGACCGCCTGGAGCTCGGGGCCGAAGGTGCCGTCGTGGTCCTCCGCCTTGCCGCCCTGCTTGGTGACCTGCTCGCGCAGCTCCTCACGCATCTCGTCCCACAGCCCGGACGACTTCGGCGCGGCGAAGGGCTGCACCTGGAGCGCGGTCTTGCCGCGCACCAGGGTGACCCCGATGATCTTCTGCTTGTTCTGCTTGTCCTGGGCGACGTTCACCTGGATCTCGGTGCCCTGCTCCATCGGCAGGAGCATGCTGCCCAGGTCCATCCGATCAGCCTCGGGGGCGTCCTCGGTGGAGTCCCACGGCCCGGTCCGCCGGTACTGGTCGGCGTCCTTGGCGGGCTGCTCGGAGGCGCGCACCGGCTCGATCTCGTTGTCGAAGGAGACCGCGCCCGCGGCGCCCCGCCGCTGCGGCTGGGCCTCCGTCTCCGCAGCTCTCTCGGTCTCTTTGTCCCGCTTCTTGCGGCGGCGTCCAAACACGCCTTCACCTCTCCGCTTCTTCCGTAGGTCCCGGGATCACACCGGGGAGTCAGGGGACGTTCACCGCTGCGCGGCGTGGCCCCCGGTCGAACCGAAACCACCCGCACCGCGCACCGAGTCGGGGAGCGCGTCCGCCTCGACGAACTCCGCCCGCTCCACGCGCTGGATCACCATCTGCGCGATCCGGTCGCCGCGCGCGATCGTGACCGGGGTGTCGGTGTCGGTGTTGAGCAGGGTCACCCTGATCTCCCCCCGGTACCCGGCGTCGACGGTTCCCGGGGCGTTGACGACCGTGACCCCGTGCCGGGCGGCCAGCCCGGACCTGGGGTGCACGAAGGCCGCGAAGCCGTCGGGCAGGGCGATGGCCAGACCGGTGGGGACGGTGGCGCGGTGTCCGGGGTCGAGCCGGACGTCGACGGCGGCGTACAGGTCCGCGCCCGCGTCACCCGGGTGGGCGTACGTGGGCAGCGGGAGGCCGGGGTCCAGGCGACGGACCGTGATGGTCAACGGACCGGCTTCCAGGGATGAGGTACTCACATTCGCCGAGCCTATCGCTCCCGGGGCTCTGCCTTGGTGTCCAGCGTGCCGGAACGACGGGGGCGGGCCCGAATCGTGTTCGGACCCGCCCCGGGGTGTCGTCGCCGGTGTCGGCTACTCGGTGGTCTCGGCCAGGGTCACCTCGACGCTGAGCTCACCGTCGTCGGTGGTCTCGAAGTCGATCCCGGCCGCGCGACCGGCGGCGGCGATGTCGCCGGAGGCAGCGCGGGCGGACTCCGCCTGCTTGCCGGAGACGCGGACGAGGTCGACCTCGGCGCGCATCGACAGCTTGGCCTCCGACTTGGCCTTGCGGACCGCGCGCAGCACCTCGGCGGTGGCGGCCAGGACGGCCGGGTCGCCACCGGCGGCCGCGTCGCGGTACTCGGCGGCGTCGGGCCAGCTCTGGGCGTGCACCGAGCCCTCCTGCCACCAGCTCCAGACCTCGTCGGTGACGAAGGGGACGAAGGGGGCGAACAGTCGGTGCAGGGCACCCAGGGCGATGAGCAGAGCGGCGCGGGCGGAGGCACCCTCGGTGGACCCGGTGTCGTAGGCGCGGGTCTTGACGAGCTCCAGGTAGTCGTCGCAGAAGTCCCAGAAGAAGCGTTCGGTCCGCTCCAGGGCCCGGGTGTGGTCGTAGGAGCGGAAGGCCGTCGTGGCCTCCTCCACCACGTCGGCCAGCGCGGCCAGCATGGCCCGGTCCAGGGGTTCGGTGACCTGGGCCGGGTCGGTGGTGGCGTGCTCACCGGCGACCGACATGACGAACTTGCTGGCGTTGAGGATCTTGATGGAGAGTCGGCGGCCGACCTTCATCTGGCCCTCGTCCAGGGCGGTGTCGGTGCCCAGGCGACCGCTGGCCGCCCAGTACCGGACCGCGTCGGAGCTGTACTTCTCCAGCAGGGCCACCGGAGTGACGACGTTGCCCTTGGACTTGGACATCTTCTTGCGGTCCGGGTCCAGGATCCAGCCGGAGATGCCGGTGGTGTTCCAGGGCAGGCTGCCGTTCTCGAAGTGGGCGCGGACCACGGTGGAGAACAGCCAGGTGCGGATGATGTCCTGGCCCTGCGGGCGGAAGTCCATCGGGAAGACCCGCTCGAACAGGTCCTGGTCGCGTTCCCAGCCGGAGGCGATCTGCGGGGAGAGCGAGGAGGTCGCCCAGGTGTCCATGACGTCCGGGTCGCCCATGAACCCGTTGGCCCGACCGCGCTGCTCCTCGGTGTACCCGGCGGGCGTCTGGGAGCTGGGGTCGACGGGCAGCTGGTCCTCGGAGGGCAGCAGCGGAGCGTCGTAGTCCGGGTTGCCGTCCGCGTCCAGCGGATACCAGACCGGGAACGGGACGCCGAAGAAGCGCTGGCGGCTGATCAGCCAGTCGCCGTTGAGGCCCTCGACCCAGTTCTCGTAGCGCTGGCGCATGTGCTCGGGGTGCCAGGTGAGCTCACGGCCGCGCTCGATCAGCTGGGCGCGCACCTCCTCGTCCCGGCCTCCGTTGCGGATGTACCACTGGCGGGTGGTGACGATCTCGAGGGGCTTGTCGCCCTTCTCGTAGAACTTGACCGGGTGGGTGATGGGCTTGGGGTCTCCGACGAGGTCGCCGCTCTCCCTGAGCAGTTCGACGGTGCGCTCGCGCGCGGTGTGGACCGTGGCCCCGGCGAGCCTGGCGTAGGCCTCGCGTGCGGCGTCGGACTCGATGCCCTTGGGCGGGTCCGCGATGACGCGGCCGTCCCAGCCGATGATGGGACGGGTCTCCAGCTGGAGCTCCCGCCACCAGGTGACGTCGGTGGTGTCACCGAAGGTGCAGATCATCGCGATGCCGGACCCCTTCTCGGGGTCGGCGAGGTGGTGCGCCCGCACCGGGACCTCGACCCCGAAGACCGGGGTGGTCACGGTGGTGCCGAACAGGTCCGCGTACCGCTCGTCGTCGGGGTGGGCGACCAGGGCGACACAGGCGGCCAGCAGCTCGGGGCGGGTGGTCTCGATGTGGACCGGGGTGCCGTCCGGCTTGTGGAAGGCGACCTTGTGGTAGGCGCTGGGACGCTCGCGGTCCTCCAGCTCCGCCTGGGCGACGGCCGTGCGGAAGGTGACGTCCCACAGGGTGGGCGCCTCCGACATGTAGGCCTCACCCCGGGCCAGGTTGCGCAGGAAGGCGCGCTGGGCGGCGGCACGGGAGTTGTCGTCGATGGTGGCGTAGGTGTGCCGCCAGTCGACGCTCAGGCCCAGACGGCGCCAGATGGCCTCGAAGACCTTCTCGTCCTCGACCGTGAGGATGTCGCACAGTTCGATGAAGTTGCGGCGGGAGATGGGGATCTGCCGCTTGGGGTCGGGCTTCTGCGGCGGCTGGAAGTCCGGGTCGTAGGGGACCGAGGGGTCACAGCGGACACCGTAGTAGTTCTGCACGCGGCGTTCGGTGGGCAGGCCGTTGTCGTCCCAGCCCATCGGGTAGAAGACGGCCTTGCCGTTCATCCGCTGGAAGCGCGCGACGGTGTCGGTGTGCGTGTAGGAGAACACGTGCCCGATGTGCAGCGAACCCGAGACCGTGGGCGGCGGCGTGTCGATCGAGTAGACGTCCTCGCGGCCGCGGGTCCGGTCGAAGTGGTAGACGCCGGACTCATCCCATACGTCCACCCACTTCGCCTCGATACCGTCCAGCGAAGGCTTGTCGGGCATGCGGAAGGAATGAGAGCGGTTGGTCATGCGGGCAATATTAGCCCTCCGCGCGCCCTGGTCGCTCCCGCTTTCCCGTCCCTGGCAGGGACGACGGGACGGCCGCGGCGGTGGCCACCGCTGCGGCGGGAGGGCCCAGCGTGAAAGGATTCCCCCAGCGGACGTCGCGCGTCCGCGCGCACCATCGTACGCACTAGGGAACGGTGAACGATTCACATGGCAAAGAAGGACGGTGAGGTCGCGCCGGTCATCATCGGCATGGTCGCGGGTTTCGCGGCCGAGTTCGTCACACGCAAGGCCCTGACCTTCGCGTGGACGCGCGCCACCGGTGAGGAGCCGCCCACGGACCTGGAGTCCCCGGACGTCAGCCTCGGGCGTGCCCTCAGCTGGGCCGTGGTGGCGGGTGTGGGCGTCGAGGTGGCCAGAGTGCTGGCCGTCCGCGCCGCCCGCAAGCAGATGGTGGGCTCCGGCGGGCGGGACCTGGAGGTCTGAGCCCCGCCCGGCCGGGCATCTCGCGACGACGGTGGACGGCCCACCACATGGGTCCAACCCACGTGCGGTCGGCCGTCCACCGTCGTTCTGCGAGCCACCGTCCGACGGTCGAGCGGTCCTGGGCCCGTACTCCTCAGCGTCCTCGGATACCGTGGAGTGTCGTTCCAGGAACCGTCGCCGTCAGTGTCAGGCGCACTCCTTGCAGACCAGCTGACCGGCGCGCTGCTCTGCGAGCTGACTGCGGTGGTGCACCAGGAAGCAGCGCGAGCAGGTGAACTCGTCGGCCTGACGGGGAAGCACGCGCACGGCGAGCTCCTCGCCGGACAGGTCGGCGCCCGGCAGTTCCATGCCCTCGGCCACCTCGTCGGGGTCGACGTCGATGGTACCGGTGCCCTTGTCCACGCGCCGCGCCTGCAGCTCCTGGAGGCTGTCCTCGTTGATGTCCTCGTCAGTCTTGCGCGGGCTGTCGTAGTCGGTCGCCATCTCTGCTAACTCCATCCCCCTCGTTTAGTGCCTCGTCGCGCGGGTGTAACGCTTGAGAGACCTTAGTTGTGCCCGAATCGGCCGACGAGTTTTCCGGTGTCGTCCGACCGTGCCCCCTCCCGGGTCACAGTCCACAGGTCAGCAGCACTTCGACGGGATCGTGACCGGAGGCGGCCAAGGTTGAGTGGCCCCTCACGGGTCGTTCCCTGCGGTACTACCCGACACCGGGTGTCTCGTAGACCCGAAAACACGCTTGCGCCCACATGCCGGACCAGCCTGGAGCACTCCCCCGAGTACGGGCGAAAACCCAGACATGCCCACGTCAGGAGGGATTCCCTCCGTGTCCACGCCCGGGGAAGCATACCCACCGCAGGTCGACACTCGTGACAGGGGTGGGCGTGTCTTCGGACACGTATAGATACCACGAAGCGCAGCGGTACGCAGCTTGGCCCCCACCCCTAGCGACGTTCGGTGTTCTCCGTCCCGTTACCCGAAGGCACGGGCAGGCACACCGTGACGACCAGACCGCCGCCCGCGCGCGGCCACGCGGTCACCACGCCCGCGTGCGCGCGTACCACCGAACGGACGATGGACAGGCCCAGACCGGCGCTGCGCCCCGAACCCACCCGGTCGCCGGAACCGCGACGGAAGGGTTCGAACAGGCCCTCGATCTCGTAGGCGGGGATGACCTTGCCCGAGTTCTCCACCTGGACGGCGGGCATCCCCTCGTACATGCCGCTGCGGACCGTGATCTCGCCTTCGTCGACGTTGTACTTGAGGGCGTTCTCGACCAGGTTGGCCACGAGGCGTTCCAGCAGCACGGGGTCCCCGACCACCGGGGCGGGGCGCAGGTCCTGGCGCAGCGAGAGCCCTGACTCGTCGATGGAGCCGGAGAGCTGGCTGAGGACGGTCCCGGCGACCTCGCTCAGGTCGACCCTGGCCTTGGACTCCAGCTCTCGGTCGCTCTTGGCGAGGAACAGCAGGCCGTCGATGAGGCGTTCGTGTCGGGCGTTGGTCTCCAGGAGGGTCTGTCCGACGGTCTTGAGGTCCGGTGAGACGTCCGGGGCGCTCAGCGCCACCTCCAGGAGGGTGCGGTTGATCGCCAGGGGCGTACGCAGCTCGTGGGAGGCGTTGGCGACGAACCGGCGCTGCCCGTCGAAGGCCCGGTCGAGGCGTTCCAGCATGCCGTCGAAGGTGTCCGCGAGCTCGCGGATCTCGTCGTCGGGCCCGGACAGGGCGATGCGCTCGTGCAGGGAGCGTTCGGAGAGCCTGCGGGCGATGCGGGTGATCTTCTGGAGGGGGGAGAGCGCGCGGCCCGCCACGGCGTATCCCAGGGCCACGGCGAGCAGGCCCACGAGGAACAGGGCGAGCAGGGAGAACCGGGTGACGTGGGTGAGGACCTGCTCGATGTAGTGGCTGTTCTCGATCAGCTCCGCCGGGCTCTCCTCGGCCAGGAGCGCGTTGAGCAGGACCGCGACGACCAGGTAGTTGACCAGGACCAGCAGGGAGCCCGCCGCGAAGAACAGCATCCCGTAGATGAGTGTGAGGCGGGCGCGCAGGCTGAGGTTGTCGGTGAAGCGGTGGACCGTGGCGTGCACGGTCGTGTGAGCGGAGGAGCGTTCGGCGCCGTCCCCGCTCGGGGCGACGGAGTTCAGGCTGCGCCAGGTCCCGGTGTCTCCGGGACGCGTGGGTTCGACCTGTCCGGGTTCCGGCCGCTCCCCCGGTCTCACAACCGGTACCCCGCCCCCGGGACGGTCTGGATGACGGGTGGGTCACCGAGTTTCTTGCGCAGGGTCATGACGGTGACCCGCACGACGTTGGTGAACGGGTCGGCGTTCTCGTCCCAGGCCTTCTCCAGCAGGCCTTCGGCGCTGACCACGGTTCCCTGGGCGCGCATGAGCACCTGGAGGACGGCGAACTCCTTGGGGGTGAGCGAGACCTCCCGGCCGTCGCGGTGCACCAGGTGGTTGGCCGGGTCCAGGCTGATGCCGCCCCGCTCCAGCACCGGCGGCAGCGGGGGCGCGGAGCGCCGTCCCAGCGCGTGCACGCGGGCGATGAGTTCGGCGAAGGCGAAGGGTTTGGCCAGGTAGTCGTCGGCTCCGAGGGTGAGCCCCTCGACCTTGTCCTCGACACCGTCGGAGGCGGTCAGCATCAGGATGCGGCCGTTGTAGCTGTCGGTGACCAGGGAGCGCGCGACGTCGTCTCCGTGCGTGCCGGGGAGGTCACGGTCCAGGACGACCACGTCGTAGTCGTTGACCGAGGTGTACTCCAGGGCGGTGTCGCCGTCGTAGACGACGTCCACGGCCATGGACTCCCTTCGCAGTCCGACCGCGACGGCGTCGGCCAGGACCCGTTCGTCTTCGACCACGAGTACGCGCAAGGTAGTCCTTCTGGAGCTTCGGTGTCGGGAAACAAAAAGGGGGCCGCTGCCGGCGCATCCCCCAACACACCGGCAGCGGCGTTCTTGGTCCCGGCCGCGTCAACCGTTCTTTCACAGTGGAGGTAAGGAGACGGTAAACCCTCGGGTTTCCTCGGTCCCCTCGCCCCCGTGTGGCACGGGCGCTGGGCCGGGAGCCTCGCGGCTCCCCCTGCTGTGCACGGGGCGGCCGCCGCCGGCGAATCCCCCAACCGTCGGCGACGGCTCAACCCCGCACATCTCAAATCTGACACATCAAGAATAAGAAACAAGTAAGCACAAGGCCTGCTCGGGAAATGTGTCTTGTGACACTCTTTGTCGCGGCTTGACCGGGAGCGGCACGGGCCCGCGGCCGCTCTCGGACGTCCGCCGCCGCGCCCCGCCCGAGGAGCGCACTTCCATCTTACGGAAACATCCCCTCGTCCGCCGGGGAATCACGGATCCGTCACACGCGGGGGGTGGGGGTTTGACCTGGATCACAGTGCGGTAGAGGTAGGAGACGCGCGCGTGGACACCGGGCACCGCCCCGGACCGCGACGGGCACGCATGTCACAGGGTCGTGACGTCTTCGATTCGTGCGCACGCGCAGGCGTGCGCATACGGATTACGCCGGGGCACCACCCTGCCCCGGTGCCTACCCCTGGAAGAGGTGCAATGGGCGAGTTCATGGCGGAGATCAAGGTCCGTATCAACGAGACCTACCGGTCGCTCGAATCGGCGAGGGACGCCGGGGACGAGTTCCTCGCCGACACCCATGCGTCGGAGCTGGAGGATCTCTACCGCATCGCGGCCCGCAACGGCGTCGACGCCCACTCCTGAACGGAGCGGCGGACGTCGCCCCCGCCCCAGAGGGGGCCGGGGCAGGCTACGTCGGGGCGGGGCGCGCCACCTCCTCGTGAGGGGTCGCGACCCCGTCTCCCCCGCGCCCCGGATGCCACCGGCACCCGGGGCGTTCCCGTGTCCGGGTCAGCCGTCGGTGTCGGCACCGAGCGGCGCCAGGAGGGCGTCCAGCCGCTCGTAGAGGCCGGGGCGGGCGGCGATCACCAGGTCGTTGCTGGGCGGCCCCCCGTGCGCTCCGCCCACACGCAGACCGGCCTCGCTCGCGACCAGCCCGGGCGCGGCCCAGTCCCACAGGTGGAGTCCGCGTTCGTAGTAGGCGTTGTAGCGCCCGGTGGCCAGGCCGGTGATGTCGACCGCCGCGGAGCCGACCCGGCGGATGTCGCGGATGTACGGGATCACCTCGGTGAGCACCCTGGCCTGCTGGAGGCGGCGTTCGGGGAGGTAGCCGAAGCCCGTGGCGACCAGCGCCCGGTCCAGCGGAACCGCCTCGGGGGCACGCAGCTCGCGGCCGTCGAGCCGGGACCCGCCGCCCAGGACGGCGTCGAACATCTGCCCGTGCACGGGGAGGTGGACGGCGGCGGCGACGACCACGCCGTCGATCTCCGCCGCGACGGCGACGCCCCAGTCCGGGCTCCCGTACAGGTAGTTGACGGTGCCGTCGATGGGGTCGACGACCCAGCGCACGCCGCTGGTCCCCTCTACTCCTCCGCCCTCCTCACCGAGGACCGCGTCCTGCGGTCGGGCCTCGAGCAACCGGTCCCGGACCAGGTCCTCGGTGGCGCGGTCCATCTCGGTGACGACGTCGGTGGGGCTGGACTTGGTGTCCAGGACGGTGATGCCCTCCTGCCCCTTGGCCGCGAGCTCTCCGGCCTCGGCCGCGACAGCGACGGCCAGGTCCCGCAGCTTCTCCGGATCGTGGGGGGACTGGATGGTGGTCACGGGTGCCCTTCCGCTCGTGGCCCCCGGGTCCGTCGTGCCCGGAGCGTCCGCACCCGAACTCTATGCGGCGCCCCCGCACCCGCCGGAGACGGCGGGTGCGGGGGCCGTGAACGACGAGGGAGGGCCCCGCCCGGTGTGAGCGGGGCCCTCCCGGGGGCCGCGTCCGTGCGGCTCGGGCGCCGGGAGTGTGTCCCCCCGGGCCGCCTAGAGCAGCTCGGGTCTGATCCACTCCTTGCCGTGGACGTGGTGGTCCAGGAACGCGAAGATCGTCTCGTACCAGACCTGCGCGTTGCCCGGGGTGAGGATCCAGTGGTTCTCGTCCGGGAAGTACAGGAACTTGGCGTCGACCTCGTGCAGGAGGAGGTCGCGCCACAGGCGCAGCCCCTCACCGATCGGCACCCGGTAGTCCTTGTCACCGTGGATGACCAGCATCGGCGTACGAATCCTGTCCGCGTGCAGGTGCGGCGAGTTCAGCTGGTAGCGCTCCGGCTGGGCGAGCGGCGTGCCGAACTCGCTCTCCCAGACCGGCGGGTAGTCGGTGGTACCGCTGAACCCGTCCAGCTGCCACAGGGAGGCGTGCGAGACGATCGCCTTGAACCGGTCGGTGTGCCCGGCGATCCAGTTGGCCATGTACCCGCCGAACGAGCCGCCCATCATGGCGGTGCGCTCGGCATCGATGTCCTCACGGGCCTCGGCGGCGTCGGTGATGGCCATGACGTCGGCGTGCGTGCGCGGGCCCCACTGGCCCCACGCGCGCCGGAGCATGTCCTGGCCGTATCCGGTGGACAGCGCGGGGTCCGGGAGCAGGACCGCGTAGCCGCGGGCCGCCAGGATCCACGGGTTCCAGCGCCAGGACCAGCCGTTGAAGCTCATGTAGGGGCCGCCGTGCACCCACAGCATGAGCGGGGCGGGCGACTCGGCGGAGGCCTCCTCGGGCAGCACCAGCCAGGAACGGATGCGGGTGCCGTCGTCGGCGGTGGTCTCGATCTCGGTGAGGGTGCCCGGCATGGTCAACTCGGAGCCGGGGGTGCGCAGGTACGCGGGCTGGCCGTCGGTCGCGGCCGCGTCCAGGCGGACCGGGGTGGGCGGGGCGTCCCAGGCGTCGCGGAGGGCGAAGACGTGGCGTCCGTCCGGGGACGGGTTCAGGGCGCTGTAGGCGCCGTGGTCGCCGGTGATCCGGGTGAGTTCTCCGGTGGCCGCGTCCAGGCGGAAGACCGGGCGTCGACCGTTCTGGTCCGCGACGAGGAAGACGGTGCGGGAGTCGGCCGACCAGGCGTAGTCCCGGGGCCAGAGCTCGTGTTCGGGCAGCAGGTCGCGGCCCTCGCCGGTGGCGAGGTCGGTGATCCACAGGGTGGCGTCGCGGGGCTCGCCGTCGTAGGTGCCCTCGGTGCTGGCATGCGTCAGGACCCGGGTACCGTCCGGCGAGACCAGGGGGCCGCCGAACTCGTACTCCGAGTCGGGGCCGCCGGCGACGGTGCGGCGCTCGCCGGAGGCCGTGTCGATGGCGACGACCTCGTCCCGACGGGCACCGCCCGAGGTGGGCACGGACCAGCCGGTGAGCAGAGTGGAGCCGTCCGGGGTCAGTTCGGGTGCGGAGCCGAGCAGGGACAGCCCGGCGTCGGAGGTGAGGTCGCGGGGCTCACCGAGGCGGGCGTCGTCGTCCTCGGGCGGGGTGGCCGTGAAGACGCGGGGGTGGTCGGGGCCGATGTCGCTGTCCCAGGAGCGGACCGGGAGCGCCTCGTGGAGGATCGCGGTGATCCCGGCCTCCTCACGGGCCTTCCTGGCCTCGGCGTCGGCTTCGGCGTCCTCGGAGCGGGGCAGGAGGTTGCTGCTGAAGGCGACCAGTCCGGAGTCACGGGCGACGGTGAAGGCGCCGACGCCGCCGGGCCGAGAGGCGACCTGGCGGGCCTCGCCGCCGTTGGCGGGCAGCAGCCACAGCGCCGACCTGGGCTTGTCCTCGGCCTTCGCCTCGGGGTCGACCCTGCCGGTGGTGAAGAGCACCGAGCCGTCGGGGAGGAACTCGACGTTGGACTCGCCCTTGGTGGAGCGGGTCAGGCGTCGGGGTGCGCTCCCGCCCTCGGACTCGGGGGCGACGTCGATCTCCCACAGGGCGCTGCGGAAGGACTTGGCGTCAGGGGCGATGTCGCTGACGGGTGCGACGAGGCGGGTGCCGTCCGGGGACAGGCGCAGCCCGTTCACGCGACGCAGGCGGACGTATTCTGGAAGTTCATACCAGGAACGAACCAAGACAGTTACTCCCGAAAAGGTCGACTTGTGGTCTGAGCCGACCCTACCGTTCCCGGTGACCTGAATCACCCCACTTCAGAGGTGGTCAACATTGTTGACGGAGGGGCCTCTGGGAGTCGGGTTCCTCAGGAGGCCGCCTCCGCTCCACCGCCCATGACGCCCAGGATGTGGCGCAGGCTGTTGTTCACGTGATCAGACGCGGCCCGCGCCGCTCCCTCTTCGTCGCCCTCGCTCACGGCCGCGCAGATCAGGGCGTGCTCGCGGGCGCTGAGCGCCATGCGGGCGGGGGTGCGGCGGGCGATCCGGCGCAGCCGCCGCAGGTGTTGGCGGACGGACGTGAGGGCGTCCGCCAGGTAGGGATTGGCCGCGCCCTCGGAGACCTCGGCGTCCAGGCGCTCGGTCAGGGCGTAGTAGTCGGCGTCGTCGGCATCCGAGCCGTCCTCGAACCGGGAGCACCACTCCAGGAACCGCCGCTCCAGCTCGGCGAACACGGAACGCTCCTCGGCGCGTGCGCACAGCCGGACCGCGTGGGTCTCCAGCGCCTCGCGCATCTGGAAGTGGTGCACGACGTCCCGGAGGGCGATCTCGGTGACGAAGGCGCCCCGGCCCGGACTGATCCGCACCAGGCCGTCACGGGTGAGTCGGTGCAGCGCCTCACGCAGGGGTGTCCTGGACACCCCGAGGCGTTCCGCCAGACGGGTCTCGTTCAGGTGTGTGCCCGGGGGAAGCTCCCATTCCACAATCTCCTCGCGCAGCCGTCCGTACACCAGATCGCCCTGTCCCACCCCGTGCTCCTCCCGGGTCCGCGCCGGAGCTCCGGCACCGTTCGACCACGCCTCTTGACATCGTCCCTCCTGCCGGGCCAAGCTCTCACCAGATTGTATACAAGCTGTATCCAGGGTCTGCGCCGACCGGCCACGGCCCTGGACACGAGGAGAGGGGCCCGGGAATGAGGGCGACCACACGGCTGCGCGCACTGGTCGAGGGGGGCGGCACCCACGTCGCTCCGGGGGTGTTCGACGGGCTGACCGCCCGGCTGGCCGAACGGAGCGGGGCCGGGCTGGTCTACGCCAGCGGCGGCGCGATCGCCCGGGGCCACGGGGTGCCGGACATCGGCCTGCTGGGGGTGACCGAGGTCGCCGACCGCCTGGCCCAGATCACGGCGGTGACGTCGCTCCCGGTCATCGCCGACGCCGACACCGGGTTCGGCAACGCCGTGAACGCGGTCCGCACGGTGGGGCTGTTCGAGCGGGCGGGTGTCGCCGGGCTGCACCTGGAGGACCAGACCTTCCCCAAGCGGTGCGGTCACCTGGACGACAAGTCGCTGGTCCCCACCGCCGAGATGGTGGGCAAGCTGCGTGCGGTGCTGGACGCACGGACCGACCCCGACCTGGTCGTGATCGCCCGCACGGACGCCATCGCCTCGGAGGGGGTGGACGCCGCGTTGGAGCGTGCGCGCGCCTACCGGGAGGCCGGAGCCGACGTCATCTTCGTCGAGGCCCCCGAGAGCGTGGAACAGATCGAGCTGATCGCCCGGGAGGTGCCCGGGCCCAAGCTCATCAACATGTTCCACGGCGGGAAGACCCCGGTGGTGCCCCGGGAGCGCCTGGCGGAGCTGGGATACCGCCTCGTCATCATCCCCTCCGATCTCCAGCGGGCGGTGATCAGGGCCTGTGAGGACGTCCTGGCGGCGATCGTCCGCGACGGTGACAGCTCGGCCGTCGCGGACTCGCTCGCGTCGTTCGCCGAGCGCGAGGAGATCGTCCGGACCACGGACTACCTCGCGCTCGGAACCTGAGCCCCGTCCCCCACCGGTGCGGGGCGCACCGGCCCGGGGGCGGTCCGGGCTACCGGCCCCCGTGGGTCGGCGCCAGGGGGGTCAGCGCTGGCGGCAGCACTGTCCGCCGCTCTCGGCACAGTGCGGCAGGGAGGCCAGCCGCCGCTCGTCGGTGCGACCGGTGTACTCGCGCACCAGCTCGGTCACCATCGACACGAACGCGGGGTGCGTGCCGGGGCTGAGCGCCCGTTCGTAACCGATTCCCAGCTTCGCGGCGGTGTCGCGGGCCTCCACGTCGAGGTCGAACTTGACCTCCATGTGGTCGGAGACGAACCCGTGCGGGACGACCACCACGGCGGGGACGCCGTCGGCGGCCAGCTCCTCCATCCGGTCGTTGACGTCCGGCTCCAGCCACGGCTGGCTCGGCGGGCCGCTCCGGCTCTGGTAGACGAGCTCGTAGGGGTAGGCGCGGTCCAGGCGTTCCACCACCAGGCGGGCCACCTCGGCCAGCTGGGCCCCGTAGGCGCCCGTCTCGCCGTAGCCCTGGTCCGGACCACCGCTGGCCTCGGCCATCGCGGTGGGGATGGAGTGCGCGGAGAACAGCAGGCGCACCCCGGCGCGCTGGTCCTCGGGGAGCCGTTCCAGGCACTCCTGGGTGTACTGCGCCAGGGGCTCGACGAAACCGGGGTGGTCGTAGAACGGGCGGATCAGGTCGACCTCGGGGGCGCCCTCACCGAGCGCGGCGAGGGCGCGCTCGATGTCCTCGTGGTAGGCGGTCCGGCTGGACCAGTTGCAGTAGGCGGAGGTGGGCAGCGCCAGCACACGGCGCACACCGTCCTCCCGCATCCGCTCCAGGGTGTCGGTGAGCATCGGCTCCCAGAACCGGTTGCCCCAGTAGATCGGCAGGTCGATGCCGTTGGATTCGAAGTCGGCGGTGACCGCGGCGAGCAGGTCCCGGCACTGCTGGTTGATCGGGCTCACACCACCGAAGAGGAAGTAGTGCTCACCGACCTCCGCCAACCGTTCGCGGGGGATGTTGCGTCCGCGGGTGACGTTCTCCAGGAACGGGATGACCTCGTCCTCGCCCTCCGGGCCACCGAAGGAGATCAGCAGAAACGCGTCGTAAGGCCTCATGCACCTCATGAAACCAGCTCCCCGCGACCTCCTCGATCCGCCCCGGCCCGAGTGAGGGGACTTTCCCGCCGTCCGTGACCAGGGACACTCCTGGTCTGTTCACGGAAGTGACCGATGGGTAATGTCGCCGCATGACTGATGTGTTGTGGCACACCTGGGCCGGCACCCACCAGGCCCGCCCGCGCCGAACGGCGACCCCCGACAGCACCCAGGACGTCGTCTCCGCCGTCACCTCGGCGGCCGAGCAGGACCTGCGCGTCCGCATGGTCGGCACCGGACACTCCTTCACGGACGTGGCCATCACCGACGGCCTGCTCCTGGCCCCCACCGCACTGACCCGCGTACGGTCGATCGACGTCGAGGCCGGGACCGCCACGGTCGAGGCGGGAACGCCCCTGTGCGACTTCAACGACGCGCTGGCCTCGGCGGGTGTGGCCCTGGCCAACATGGGTGACATCGCGGTGCAGACCGCGGCCGGCGCCGTGCAGACCGGAACGCACGGCACGGGCCGCGACGCGGGCGGCCTCGCCAGCCAGGTCGTGGGGCTGGAGATGGTGCTGGCCGACGGCTCCGTGGTCGAGTGCTCGGCCGAACACGACCCCGACCTCTTCCACGCGGCCAGGGTCGGCCTCGGGGCGTTCGGTGTGGTGACGGCGCTGACCTTCGCGGTGCGTCCCGCCTTCCTCCTGCACGCCCGGGAGGCACCCATGCCCCTGGACGAGGTGCTGGAACGGCTCCCCGAACTGCGCGCGGAGAACGACCACTTCGAGTTCTTCTGGTTCCCCCACACCGGGAACACCAACACCAAGCGCAACAACGTCTCCGAAGGCCCGGCCGCACCGCTCTCCGCGTTCAAGGGCTGGCTGGACGACGCCTTCCTGTCCAACACCGTCTTCGACCGGGTCAACCGGGTGTGCCGCCGCTTCCCCTCGACGGTCCCCACGGTGAACCAGATCAGCTCGCGCGCCCTGTCCGCGCGGACCTACACCGACGTCTCGCACCGCGTGTTCGCCTCGGTGCGGGACGTGCGCTTCGTGGAGATGGAGTACGCGATCCCGGCGGAGCACCTGGTGGACGTCCTGCGGGAGGCCAGGGCGATCGTGGACCGGGGCGACCACAGGGTGAGCTTCCCGGTGGAGGTGCGCTTCGCCCCCGCCGACGACGTGTGGCTGTCCACCGCCCACGGGCGCGAGACCGCCTACGTGGCCGTGCACATGTACCAGGGGACGCCCTACGCGTCGTACTTCTCCGACATGGAGGCGGTGTTCACCTCCGTGGGCGGGCGTCCGCACTGGGGCAAGATGCACACCCGCGACCGCGCCTACCTGGAGGGCGTGTACCCGCGCCTGGGCGACGCGTTGGCGGTGCGGGACCGGGTGGATCCGCACCGGCGGTTCGGCAACGCCTACCTGGACACGGTGTTCGGGTAGCGGGCGCCGGTACGAGGAAGCCCCCGCCGGAGGACCGGCGGGGGCTTCGACGTGGTCGGGCGTTCGTCCGGCGGGCGTGACGCCGACGCGCGGAGCGAGCCTCGGGAGGCGCCCGCCTACCCGACGGGGGTCGTGGCGGGCTCCGGGGCGGGATCACCCTCGGGCTGGGGCCGCGTCCCCGGGTCGGGGACCCCTCCGCCGCCCGGGTCCACGGGTTCTCCCCCGTCCACCGGGGGTTCGGTCGGGTCGGGCTGGCCTCCCCCGCCGGGCGTCTCCGGACCGGTCTCGACCGGGGGCGTCCCGGTCTCGGGGCCGACCGGCTGCTCCTCCGGCTCGGGCCGCTGGGTTCCGGTGCCCTCCTCGCCGGCGGGCTGGTCCCCGCCGTCGGTCGCGGGCGTCTCGACGGGCTCCTCCTCGTCCTGCACCTGTGAGGAGTGACCGCCGAACAGCGAGGGCGAGGTGGGCTCGTCCTGACCCTGGGTCCAGGCGGTGAGCGATCGTCCGGTGGCCAGCTCGAAGGCCAGGATCACCAGCATGACCAGGGTGAACACCGCGGCGGCCGAGATGACCGCGGTACGCCAGCCTCGTTTGGGGCCCTCGGAGCCGGCTTCGTCGTCCGTGTCGGCGCGGGTGGGACCGGAGGCGCGTGTGGAGCCACCGTCCACGGCGGGGAGGAGTTCGGTCGCGTCCGCCCCGGAGGGACCACCCACCAGGGTGGGGTCCTCGGGGTTGCCGAATCCGTGCGCGACGGTCTGGCCCGGCAGGTCGCGACCGACCGTCGGCATGGCCATGGTCCGGGTGGCGTCGTCGTCCTCGGGGAGGTCGAACGGTTCGGAGACCCCCGTGCCCGTGTCGAAGCCCATGCTCACGAACCCGGCCTGCTCGAACGCGGCCGTCTCGGGCGCGTTCAGGGGTTCGTCGGCGCGGGCCTCGGCCTCGGTGTCGACCAGGGAGCGCACGGAGGTGTGGTGGGCGGCCTTCCTCTCCGCCTTCCCCGCGAGTCCCTTGGCCTGCTCGCCGCTGCGGGTGATCCAGTGCTGGATGATCGGCGCGGCGCTGGTGCTCAGCACGGCCATGACGCCCGTGCCGATGACGGTCCCGTAGACGTTCAGGTAGGAGGCGGCGGTGGCCGCGGTCAGCGTCGCGACCCCGGCTCCGGCGACCTGGGCGACGCTCAGGTCGATCCGCCGTTTCCTGCCCTTCTCCTCTTCCGGACCCTCCCCTCGTGCCTCGAACTCGTCCTCGTCGGGTCTTGGCATCGTGCCCTCCCCCCTCTGTCGGCCGCGGTCGGCGCGGCGGGGCACTTGGTCGTGGGACGGGTGTGTGGCGGGGCGGACACACCCACAAACCCCAAACTTCGCAAACAGCCCATAAGTGGAAACTTCACCTTACGGGCGACTGGACGCTGATAACGCCATGAGATTGGAATGATCACTGTGTGGCATCCAACGGCGTGTCGAGTTGCGAACGACGCGTCCCGTCATGTTCGGACCGGTCCGAGATCTGAGTTTCCCCCAGGCCTGGGGGGATTCGAGGCGCCCGAGATACCATCACGGCGGAGCCTTCGTGCGGGATCCGCGACATTCCCCCACGATCGCTCCCGGTCACGGAAGGTTCACCGTGTCAAGATTGGCACCGGAAGTGACCATAAGAGCCCCGAACCCGGGGCGGCTCCCACCGTGGTGTCCACCACGGGCCGGGAGGCGGGCACAGTTCGGACATGCCGGGCGCGGTACTGGCCGAACCGTTGTCGGCCGACCAGACTTGGAGAACGTGGGGGAAGGTCCGCCGGACCGACCCTCGACGGGACGCGAAAGGGAGGGCGATGCACGAGCTTCGCCTCGTGGCCGTGAGCGAGGACGGCACCTACCTGGTGCTCGCCAGCACCGGCCGTGGCACCCGATTCATGCTGCCCGTCGACGACCGCCTCCGGGCCGCGGTACGCGGCCAGTTCTCCCGGCTCGGCCAGTACGAGATCGAAGTGGAGAATCCGTTGCGCCCCAAGGAAATCCAGGCCCGCATCCGGTCCGGCGAGACCGCGGAGGCCATCTCCGAGATCTCCGGGATCCCCATCGAACGGGTGCGCTGGTTCGAGGGACCCGTCCTCCAGGAGCGCGGGTACATCGCCCAGCAGGCCCAGCGCGCCACCGTGCGCTCCCACGGCGAGACCGGCCCCGGCCCCTCGCTGGAGGACGTGGTCGCCAAGCGGATCGGCGCCCACCAACTGGAGACCGGCGACGCCGAGTGGGACTCGTGGAAGCGGGAGGACCGCTCCTGGCAGCTGAAGCTGGTCTTCCTGCACGGTGGCGACGAGCGGGTCGCCCACTGGCTCTACGAGCCCAGACACAACAGTGTGACGCCCGCCGACGAGGAGGCCGCCCGGTTCTCCTCCAACGAACCCCCGGAGGCCGCACCGGCGCCCGGGGCCAACGTCACGCCGTTCACACCGCGCCGTGGAGAGACCACCGACCTGCCCCGCCTGGACGCGCAGTCCGCCGCCGAGCGACGCCCCGACCACGTCGCCCCGCGCCGCCTGTCACCCGCGCAGGACACGCCGTTGGACGAACCCCTGCGCCCCGTGGCCCGTCAGACCGAGACCGACCAGTTCGGGGTCCCGATCCGCGAGGAGCGTCGCCGCCCGGCGCCGTCCCGGCAGGAAGCCGAGCCCCGACGCGCCTTCGAGGCCCCCGGGGACCGGTTCGCGGGCCAGCGGAACGAGATGCCGCCCGCCGCGCCCCCGCCGGAGGCCCCGCGACACGCCGCGCACCGCGCCGAACCGGCCCCGCGCCGGTACGCCGAGCCGGTCGAGCCGCCGCCCGCGCGGCCCGAGCCCCAGTGGTACGAGCAGCGCCCCGAGCCCCGGGGTCCGGTCTTCGAGGAGAGCGCCTCCGCGATCCACGAGGCTCCGACCCGCCCCGAACCGCTCAGGCACGAGGTGCCCCACGAGCACCGTCAGCGACCGGAGCCCCCCGCGGCACCGGACTGGCTGGACGCCCGGCCCGCACCGGTGCCCCAGCCCGAGCCCACGGAGGCCCCGGTCGAGGACGCGCAGCAGCGACCGCGCCGTCGCCGGGCCACCATCGACCTCAACGACAAGGGCACGCCGCGCCGCGCCGCCGACCAGGCGCCCACGGCCCCGGCGGTCCCGGCCGCCTCCACCGGAGCTCCGGCCGGTGGAGCGGCCAAGCGCAAGGGGCGGGGGCGTCGGGCCTCGGTGCCCTCGTGGGACGAGATCATGTTCGGCTCCAAGAAGAACGAGTGAGCGCACCCGGCGCGGGAGCCGGGGCACGACGGTGAGGGGCGGTCGCACGAGGCGACCGCCCCTCACCGCGTTCACTGCGGTGGAGCGTTCCCGGTTCCGGGCGCCTCCTCCAGGAAGGGCCGCACCATCTCGGGGGTGATCCGCGCCGCGAAGCCCACGGAGTCGTCGAACGCGGCGTCCTGGGCGGTGTAGCCGCCCGCGCCCGCGCCCACCGTGACCTGGAGACTGGCCAGTGAGGAACGGCGCTGGAAGAGCGTCTGGGTCCAGGACCACCCGATCACCGCCGACCGCTCCACCGTCGCCTGCGAGCGGGACAGGGAGCCCGAACGCACGCTGACCCGTTCGCCGTCGTAGCCGTGCCCGAGCGAGCGGTAGCGGTCGATCCCGAGGGGTACGCCCAGCACGGCCAGGATCCCGGCACCCGCCGCCAACCAGGTGACGTCGAAGTACGCCGCCACCCCCGCCACCACCGCGAAGGGCACGACGGCGCGGGTCAGACGCCGGAACAGCGCGGCGCGGGGATGCCGGACCAGCCGCCCCCGGAACAGGGTCAGCGCCCGGTCCACCACCGGCTCCACCGTCGACCTCGGACCGACCGGGAGCAGCACGGCGCGGGTGGCCGCGTCGCCCAGTCCGGTGACGATGGCACGCAGCCCCACCACGCCGCGCGTGCGTTCGAGGGGGTTGTCCTGGAGCTCGTACCCCCGGATCCGCCGCTTCTCCAGCGTGACGCTGCGCCGGGTGAACAGGCCGCGCTCGGCGACCAGCGAGCCGTCGCGGTCCCGCAGGGAGAAGCCCCAGTGGGTGAGAGCGTAGGAGACCACCGCGAACACCGGCATCAGCAGCACCAGCACGCCCGCGAACACCGCCGCGAACACCACCAGGAGGGCGCGGTCCGTGGTGGTCACCCAGTCGATGAAGAAGTCGGTGACCATCTGGCCCGCCGCCTGCTGCACCATGCCGAACAGCGTCGCCACGACGACGAACGGCGTGACCAGGTAGCCCAGGCTGAGCGCCCCGTACAGGTACCACTTCCAGGGCATGGTGAAGTGCGTGACAGTGTCGTCGGTCCCCTGATCAGGGTCGCCCGGGCTCACTGCGCCGTCGGCGTCGCCCTCCTCCGCCGCGCTCCCCTGCTCGGTGAGCACCGCCCTGCGGTGCAGCAGGACGCGGCGCAGCCGCTCGGCCTCCACGGCGGAGACCGCGTCGAGTTTGCCGTCCTCGGTCGCGCCGGCCGAACCGGCGGCGGCCTCGATCCGGACCACGGCCACGCCCAGCACCCGGTGCAGCAGGGTGCTGGTGACGTCCACCCCCCGCACGCGTTCCAGCGGGATCGTGCGGCGGGAGCGCCGGATCAGGCCCCTGCTGATCTCGACCCGGTCCTCACCCACCTCGTAGCGGAAGGTCCGCCAGGTGACGTACCCGCCGACGAGGAGGACGACGATGCCCATGCCGGTGGCGCCGAGCAGCCAGGGGTTGAAGCCGCCGAGCACCAGTCCGACGAGGACCGGCAGGAGGAGGCTCCTGAGCTGGTTGATGGGTCCGACCACCATGCTGCGCGGGCTGAGTCGCTGTGCGCTCTCCGCCCCGAACCCCGTCGAGGGGCCGTCCCCGGGGGGCTCGCCCCACCAGGATCGGGCCGCCCCTTCGGGCCCGGGGGGCGCGGGATGCCACGGAGCACCCTGCGGGTACGGCTGGTTCCGGGGCGCGGGTGGTCCGCCGGGCCTCCAGCCTCCGCCGCCGGGATCGCCCTGCGGGGGTCCCGGTACGCCAGCGGACGGGCCGACCGGGCCCGGTGGTCGAGCGGACGGCGGCCACGGCCCCTGGTGGCTCGGGGGTCGAGGGTGGTGTCCGGGCCAGGGGGGCGGTCCGGGGTGCCGCGCGGGTCCCGGAACGGGCCGGTGCTCCCAGGGGCCGGTGTTCGGCCCGGACCCGGGGTCGGGGTGCCCGGAAGTCCCGGTGGAGTTCTCGGACCAGGTGTGAGGGCCCGGAACGGGTGGACTACCAGGACCGGGTGGCGTACCGGGGCCAGATCCCGGGGTGGGGTACGCGGACCTGGCGGAACCGTCGGACCAGGTGTGAGGACGCGGACCGGACGGGGCGCCAGAACCAGGCGAGGTACCGGGACCGGATCCCGGGGTGGGGTACCCGGAGGCCCCGAAGCTGTTACCGGACCAGGTGTGAGGACCCGGAACGGGCGGAGTGCCGGGACCAGGGGTGGTCGGCCCGGCGGGCGTACTGCCCGGGGCGACCCAGGGCGGCGGCGCCTGCCCGGGATCCGGCGCGGAGGCGTCCGTGCCCGGCTCGTCCGGCCCGTGCTCGTCGTGACGTCCTTGCTGTTCGTCCATCAGGTCGCGTCGTCCCGGAGGGTTCCGGCGCGCACGGCCAGCTCCTCGCTGAGCCTGCGCGCCTCGTCGGCGTCCAGCCCCTCGATGGTCGAGGAACCGGCGTAGGAAGCGGTCTGCACCTGAAGGGTGGCCACGTCGAAGATCCGCTCCAGCCACCCCTGTGTGTGGTCCACGGTCTGGAGCCGGTTGACCGGAACCAGCTGCCAGGCGCGGCTGATCCACCCCTCACGGGTGTAGATGACGTCGGCGGTCACCTCCCAGCGGTGCACCCGGTACCGCCAGGACGGGACGATCGCGATCTTGGCCACCGCGTACACGGAGTACGCCACCGGCAGCGCCCAGGCGTTCCGCGAGGCCCACTCCGGGATCCAGCTCCAGGGCGCCGAGCTCGCGGCCCAGGCCACCAGGCTCAACAGGATCAGGTTGAGGACCGCGCCGAAGAGCAACCGGAGTGTCCACACTCCGATCGCCCGCCCGCTCACCCTGCGCGACGGCGGCCGCAGCCGTGCGGTCCCGGCCGGTCCGGGCGGATCGGGAAACGGTCCCGAGGCGGGAATGGCGTCGTGGGGCGGGGTGTTCATCACGTGCACGAGTCTAGGACGTCCCGCCCGGAGCAGGACGGGCGCCAATGATGTCAGGGCGGGGCGAACCATGCTGTCAGCGTTCTGTCAGTGCAGGTCGGCACACTTGGGGACAGACGTTGAAACGGAGGACCAATGACTGACGCCATCCGCGCGGAGGGTCTGGTCAAGCACTTCAAGGGCAAGACCGCCCTCGGTGGAGTGGACCTGACGGCGCGAGCGGGGGCCGTGCTGGGCGTCCT
The DNA here is from genome assembly GCF_965344335.1 of Nocardiopsis eucommiae. Classification (NCBI taxonomy): domain Bacteria; kingdom Bacillati; phylum Actinomycetota; class Actinomycetes; order Streptosporangiales; family Nocardiopsidaceae; genus Nocardiopsis; species Nocardiopsis eucommiae. The sequence continues at coordinate 63,844 of NZ_CBDRIY010000023.1, read as the reverse complement.
GGGACCCAACGGGTCCGGGAAGACGACGACCGTCCGCATCCTCTCCACCCTGCTCAGACCAGACGCGGGACACGCCCTCGTCGGCGGCCACGACGTGGTGCGCGAGCCGCACCAGGTCCGCCGCCAGATCGGCCTCACCGGTCAGTACGCGGCGGTCGACGCCGAGCTGACCGGCACCCAGAACCTCGTGCTCATCGCCCGCCTGCTCGGATTCGGGCGCACCGACGCCCGGGCGCGGTCCCGGGAGCTGCTGGAGCGCTTCGACCTCTCCGACGCCGCCGACCGCCCCGCCAAGACCTACTCCGGCGGGATGCGACGCCGCCTGGACCTGGCGGCGAGCCTGGTGGGCCGCCCCGCGCTGCTGTACCTGGACGAGCCGACCACCGGCCTCGACCCGCACAGCCGCAACGGACTGTGGGACGTCGTGCGCGACCTCGTGGCCGACGGCGTGACCGTGCTGCTCACCACCCAGTACCTGGAGGAGGCCGACCAGCTCGCGGACGACATCATCGTGCTGGACCACGGCGAGGTGATCAGCCGGGGCACACCCGAGGAGCTGAAGAACCACGCGGGCAACCAGGTCCTGCAACTCCGCACCGTGGACCCGGCGCAACTGCCGCTGGCCACCCGGATCGTCGAGGCCGTCACCAGCTCGCCGGTGACCACGGACGGCCTGCTCGCCAGTGTCCCGGTCACCGACGTGGGTGTGCTGCCCGAGACGGTACGCCGCCTGGACGAGCAGGGTGTGTCCGTCGCGGAGCTCTCCCTGCGCAAGCCGAGCCTGGACGAGGTCTTCCTCGCCCTGACCGGCCACACCGCCGAAGACGAGACCGCGGGCAGGCCCGCGAACGAAGGGACCCCAGCATGAGTGCCGTGACGACCCGGCCGAGGTCGGCACAGGAGGGCGCCCCGGTGGCTCCCTCGCGCATCTCCCCTCTGACCACCGTCCAGCACGGGCTCCAGCTCACCTGGCGCAGCGTCCTGAAGATCAGGGCCAACCCCGAAGAGGTCTTCGGGCTGATGCTGCAACCGGTCATGTTCGTGACCCTGTTCGTCTTCGTCTTCGGACAGGCGATGATGGGTGACTGGCAGACCTACCGCGACTTCCTCATGCCCGGCATCATCGCGCAGTCGGTCATCTTCGCCACGATGGGCACGGGGTTCAGCCTGAGCCAGGACGTGGAGAAGGGCATCTTCGACCGGTTCCGCTCGCTGCCCATCGCGCGCTCGGCCCCGCTGATCGGCGCCATCCTGGGTGACCTGGTCCGCTACGCCATCACCGTGGTCATGGTGATGGTCGTCGGCCTGGCGATCGGCTTCCGCCCCGACGGCGGGTTCCTCGGCGTGCTGGCCGCCAGCGCCCTGGTGCTGCTGTTCGCCTTCGCCCTGTGCTGGATGTCGGCCTTCGTGGGCATGCTCGCCCGCACACCGATGGCGGTGCAGTCGTTCGCGATGATCCTGCTGTTCCCGCTGACTTTCGGCAGCTCGGCGTTCGTCGCTCCCGACGACATGCCGGGCTGGCTGGCCCCGATCGCGGCGAACAACCCGGTCACGCACGTGGTGGACGCCATGCGCGGGCTCATGCTCGGCGGTGACGCCGCCGCTCCCGTGGCCTGGACGCTGTTCTGGACCGTGGTGATCACGGCGGTCTTCTTCCCACTGGCCGTGTGGGCCTACCGCCGCCGCACCTGACCCCCACCGGGCGCCGCCCTCCGAGGCGGCGCCCGGCCTCAGTGGGCCCAGTCCCCGAGGTCGACGTCGTCCGGGACGATCGGGGCGAGCCACGCCTCCACGCGTTCCCGACCGGCGTCGCGTTCGCTGCCCTCGCCCTCCGCCAGCAGGCGCGCGAACCCCCCGGCGCCCAGACGCTCCCCGAGCAGTTCACGCACCCGGCGGGCCCGGGGCGAGGCGGTGTCGGGGACCCCGCGCAGCCGTGCCGCGTAGCCGAGCATGAACGCGGCCCACTCCGGATCCGATCCCGCCACCATGGACGCCATGGTGTCCAGGACCTCGGCGCTGATCGGCCCCAACCCGAACCGGGAGAGCCACCACGCGCGGCCCACCTCGCGCCAGGCCCGGTCCGTGTCGCCGTCGTCCCAGGCGAGGTCGGCCGCCTGCACCCGCCACGCGGGTTCGACGTAGGCCGGGGCGAACCCGCCCAGGGCGGCCAGGGCCGGTTCGGTCTCCTCCAGGAGCCGCCAGGCCTCGACCCGGCGTCCGGCGGCGCGCAGCCACTGGATGTGGGTGAGCCGGAGGGAGACCCGGTGTTCGTCCTCGGCGGGACCGCCCAGGAGCCGCTTGAGGTCCCGTTCGGCCTCCTCCACCTCTCCGAGATCGACCAGGACCTGGGTCCGCCGGGCCCGGAACGTGCTCACGACACCGTCCAGACCGCCCCTCCGCGCCAGTGCGATCCCCTCGTCGAGCAGACGACGGCACCGTTCGAGGTCCGTGTAGCGGACCACGTCCACCAGGTGCACGATGGCGTTGCACTGCCCCCACGCGTCCCCGACCTCGCGCATGGACTCCAGCGCGGTCGTGGCCCGTTCGACGGCCCGGTCGGCCTCACCGTGAACGGCGTCCAACAGCGAGAGCATCAGGTACGCCATCGCGCGGGCCCAGGGGTCCCCCTGCTCCCGGACGCTCTCCTCCAACCGGACGCGGGCCCGTCCCCCGTGATGGCGGTCGGCCATCGAGCGGTACACCAGGCACAGGACGAGAACGGGGTGGTCCTCGGCCCGCAACCCGGCCCCCGCGAGCACCTGCTCCACCCGGTCGAGGCGCTCCAGAACGGCGGCCCGTCCGAGGCCCATCTCCCCCGAGCAGTGGAAGAGGCAGCTCGCGTAGGCCACCTCGTACCCCTCGGGAGGTGCGTCACCCACCAGTTCCAGCACCTGGCCGGACCACCGGTTGGTCTGCTGCCAGTGTTCGTCCAGGGCCCAGTACCACTGGGAGTACTCCACCAGCTCCAGGGCGAGGGCGGCGTCGCGCCGCTCCACCGCCCAGTGGAAGGCAGCCACGCAGTTGTCCGCCTCCGCCGAGAGCCGGGCCAGCCAGGCCCGCTGGCCCGGCCCGCGCAGCTCGGGGTCGCCCCGGTGCCACAGGTCCCGCGCGTAGCGGGCCTGCGCGTCCCGGACGCGCTCCTCCTCACCGCTGGCGGCCAGGCGCTCGGCGGCGTAGGCCCGGACCGTCTCCAGCTGCCGGTAGCGGGCGGGGGCGTCCTCGCGTTCGGGGTCCTCCGCCACCACGAGCGACTTGTCCACCAGGGCGAAGAGCACCGTCCAGACGTCGTCACCGGCGACGGTGCCGTCCGGGGCGTCCGGGTCGGAGCCGACCGTCTCGACCGACTCCAGGGTGGCCCCGCCGGGAAGGACCGCCAGACGGCGCAGGAGGCGGCGTTCGGGTTCGTCGAGCAGTTCCCAGCTCCAGTCGACCACCGCGCGCAGGGTCCGGTGACGGGGCAGCGCCGAGCGGCTGCCGTTGGTGAGCAGGCGGAACCGGTCACGGAGACGGTCCGCGAGCTGGGCGGGCGACATCGCGCGCAGACGGGCGGCGGCCAGTTCGAGCGCGAGCGGCATGCCGTCCAGTTCACGGATGATCCGGACGACGTGGCCCACGTTGTCGGCGTTCACGGTGAATCCGGGGAGCGCCGCCCGCGCGCGCTCGGAGAACAGGGTCACTGAGGGGTAGCTCCCGGCCTCCTCCACCCCGGTTCCCTCGGGCGGAGGTTCCAGGGAGGGCACCGGCAGCAGCGTCTCGCCCCCGACGCCCAGGGGCTCGCGGGAGGTCACGAGCACCCGCAGGTCCGGGCAGCGGGACAACAGGGTCTCGACCAGCGCGGCGGCGTCGGCCACCACGTGCTCGCAGTTGTCCAGCACGACCAGCCCGGCGCGCTCGCCCAGGAAGGAGACGACCCGTTCGAGCGGGGACTGCGGCAGGACGGCGGCACGCGCCTGGAAGACGGCCTGCCCCCGCAGGTCCAGGGCACTGGCGACGGCGTCGGGCAGGTCCGCGCCCCGCCGCACGGGGGCGAGGCCGACGAACCACACTCCGCCGGACGCGAGATCGGGTGCCCGCTCGACCAGGGTCGCGGCGGCCTCGACGGCCAGTCGGGTCTTGCCCGAACCACCCGGGCCGGTGAGGGTGACCAATCGGGCGGCGGAGAGCCGCTCCACGGCGGCACCCACCTCCGTCTCACGGGGAACGAAGCTGGTCAGGGGGCGGGGCAGGCGAACGACGGCGGGAGACCGGGCCTCCTCCGGCACGGGACCGCCGGGGACGAGTTCGCCGCGCAGCAACCGGAGGTGGACCCGCCGGAGGTGTTCGGAGGGGTCCAGGCCCAGCTCGTCCGCGAGCCGTTCCCTGAAGACGTCGTAGGCGGCGAGGGCGTCTGCGGTCCGCCCGTTTCCCGCCAACGCGCGCATGAGGAGTTCGACGGGGCGCTCGCGCTGCGGTTCCCGGGAGACCAGCGCCTCCGCCTCGGGCAGGGTCTCCACGAAGCGGCCGAGGTCGAGCCGGGCGCTGAGATGGTCCTCGCGGGCGGTGCGGCGCGCCTCGGCCAGGCGCAGCGCGACGTCCTCGCCCACGCCGTGCGCGGTGAGGTCGGGGACGGCCGGTCCGCGCCACAGAGCCAGGGCCGCCGACAGGGCGCGCTCGGCCTCCCCCGGCTGACCGGCCAGGAGCCGTTCCCGCCCGAGCCCGGCCAGTTCCTCGAACTCGTACAGGTCCACCTGGCCGGGGGCGACCTCCAGCCGGTAACCGGTGGCGTCGCCGTGGAGGCGGACGTCACCGCCCAGGGCACGGCGCAGGCGGGAGGCGAGGGCCTGGAGCGCGTTGCCCGTGGCGGCGGGAGCGTCGTCTCCCCAGATCGCGTCGGTGAGCCGCGCGGTGGACACCTGCTGGTCGGGATGGAGCAGGAGGAGTGTCAGGAGGGCGCGCAGGCGGGCGCCGCCGATGGTGAGGGGCTCTCCGGAGGTGTCGAGCACCTGGAGGGGCCCCAGAATGGAGAACCGCACCGCACCATCATCACCGATCCCGGGGACGTCCGGGCGTCACCGCCGCTACGGGAGACCGCTGACGGGGCCCCGCGACGCGGGTCGGTGAACGGTGCGGAATGCGGTGGTCGCGGCCGATCACAGTAGGGTTCGGACAGGACCGTGTCGCGCCAACCGTCCAGGTGCCCGTGCGCACGGATCCTCCGTGACCGGCCCGGGTTCCTCCCGCGCCAGGTCCGACGTACCGCGAGTCTCGCCTTATGGCCCGAAAGTCCAGCTGGAGCCCCATTGTTCCCGGTCTTGCCTTCCCTCCGGACCACCGCAGCGCACGGTGTGCCCCGATCGTCCCCCGGCGCCCGCGCGGGTGCCGTGGCGGTGGGCGCGGCCCTGCTCGCGTCCACCGGTTGCGGGGTCCCCTCGGAGCTCCGCGGTGAGATGCCGACCGACATCAACGTGACCAGTCCGATGATGCAGGAGGGCCAGCCGCTTCCCGCCGCGTACTCCTGTGAGGCCGACGGGGAACCGGTGTCGCCGCCGCTGAGCTGGTCGGGGCTGCCCGACGACGTGGGCTCGATCGCGCTGGTGGTGGACGACCCGAGCGAGGCCGTCGTGTTCTGGATGGTCTACGACCTGGACCCGCAGCTGGTCGAGCTGCGCCAGAACACGGTTCCGGGAGACGCGAGGCAGGGGCAGAACTCCGCGGGGGAGTCCTCCTACGGAGCTCCGTGCCCCGAGGAGGGTGACGTCCACGAGTTCCGCTTCACCGTGTACGCGCTGGAGGGGAACCTGGACCTGCCCGAGGGCGCGTCGATCGACCTGACCCTGGAGGGCATCGCGGAACAGGCCGTGGCCCGGGGGACACTGATCACCAGCAGCGAGTGAAATAGGTCATAATAGGCAACTCCCTGCGCCCGGAAGCCGGACGGACCCGCGCGACCGACGACACGGGGAACAACTGAGGAAGCACCCGTCGCCCTCTGCACACAGCGCGCGACAGCGCATACAGTGGGTCCGTGCCCCTCACCCCATTTCAGTTGACCGATTCCCGTTCACCCGCCCCGCGGCACCCTGACCCGAGACCGCGTCGGATCACCGGCGGTCGCGCCCTGCCAGCCACTCGGTCCCGGCACGCCGGGCCCACGCGGAACCGGGCCGCCGCCTTCCCACCTCGACCGGTACTCGTCAGGCCGGTCCCAGGCGCTCCCCGGGCGCGGCCGACCTCCCCAAGGTAGTGCGTACACCATGACCGTCACCGTCATCATCATCACCGCCGTCATCGTCGTGCTCGCCGTGCTCGTGCTCCTCCTCCTGGGGATGCGCGCGCTCAGCATCGGCTCGCGTGAGGACGACTACGACGACGAGTACGAGTACGACGACGTCGAGGACACCGACCGCGACGACCGGCGCGACCGGCGGGAGCGGGACGGGGCCCCCGAGGACGAGGAGGCCGCCCCGAGGGGCCGGTCCCGCAGAGCGCGCCAGGACTCCGGTGGCAGGGCGGAGCGGCGTCCCAAGGGTCGCCGCCAACGCGGAGTGGACTGGGAGGACGACTCCGACGGGCTCTCCGACAACGACTTCTGGTCCAGTCTGAGCGACGACGAGGGGGCACCGTCCCGCTCCGGTGGGCACGGGGGTTCCACCGGACGCGGTGACGACGACGGTTACGTCGACGACTACGACGACGAGTTCGACGACCACGGGGTGCCCGACCGGCAGGACACCGTGATCCAGGCCCCGGTCGGCCGGGTCGACGCCCTCCCGGCAGCCCCCGCGGAGCGCGGGCCCACCGGCCCCTCGGACCTCGCGATGCTGGCGAGCCTGGGGCAGGGCACCACGCCCCCTGAGCCGGCCCCACGCCACCAGGAGCAGCGCCCGCCGGAACAGACTCCCGCACAGGGCCTGGCCGCACTGCCGCCGACCCAGGGGCCGCCGCCCGCGCAGGGGCTCCCGCCCGCCCGGGCCACGGGGACGCCCTCCTCGCTGGACGACGACCCTCTCGGCGCGGGTTCCTGGACCCCGCGTCCCCCCTCGACCGGTGACCCCTTCGAGGGACGTGAGCTCCGACCCGCCGAGCGACAGGACCCGGTCTCCCCGGACCCGCTGGGCGGCCCCCTGGGCGGTGGACCCGGTGGCTCCCTCGGGGGCGGACCGCTCGGGGGAGGCGGCCAGGCGGGCGGACCGCTGGGCGGCGGCTCCCACGGCGGATCGCTGGGCGGAGACCCGCTCGGCGGTGGGCCCCTGGGCAGCGGGCTCGACAACGGTGCGCGTTCGTCCTACGACAGTGGGGCGATGAACCGCTCGGACTACCCGCCCCTGGGCGCCACGGGCTCCGGCGGCGGTGGGACTCTCCCCGCCTCCTCCGACCCCTTGGACCCCGGGTTCCGGCCGCACTCCTCCGGCGGTGACGACCTGAGCTCACCGATCTGGTCGAGCATGGACACCGGCGCCCATCAGCGCCCCGACCTGTCCTCGCTGGGCGGGTTCGGCGGCGGCCACGGCGGCCCGAGCGGCAGCCACGCGGCCCCCGGTCCGGGCGCCCAGCCCGCACCGGGGCAGCCGATGGGCGGGCCCACCGTGCCCGGGCACCAGTTCCCCGGTTCCTCCGATCCCCTGACCGGCGGGTACGCGACGGGTGCGTTCACGTCCGGTGCCTCCTACGACGGCGGGTCCTACGACAGCGGGGCCTTCTCGCGTTCGGAGTACGACACCGGCACGCACCAGCGCAGCCCCTACGACACCGGCGCCCACACCCGCGACTACACGACCGGCACGCCCCACCACGGCGGACCCAGCGGAACCGAATACGACACCGGAACCCACCACCGCCCCGCCTACGACACCGACTCCTTCACCCGCTCGGAATACGACACCGGCACGCACCAGCGCAGCCCCTACGACACCGGCGCCCACACCCGCGACTACACGTCCAGCACGCCCCACCACGGCGGACCCGGCGGTCAGAACGGTCCGGGGCGGAACCTGCCCGGCGGTCCCGGAGGCAACGCTCCGCTCTGGGGCGGGCAGGACGACACGGGCGGCTTCGGCCAGGCGAGCCAGCCGACGGTCCCGGGCGGCCAGCCGGGGCAACCCTCGCCGTTCGGCCAGGGTCCCGCCGTTCCTCCGGGTCCGGGCAGCCCGGTCGGCGGTCCGGGCGTCCCCGGGTACCCCGGTGCCGGCTACGCGACCGGCGCCTACTCGGCGGACCAGCTCCGCGGTGAGCTCCCGACCACCTTCCCGGGCCACACCCAGCAGAGCGACCCCTACGGCCAGCAGCCCCACCCGGGCGGTCAGGGCGGATTCGGCGGACCGGGTGAGCACGCCGACCCCCTCAGGGGCGGATACGTCCCGCAGCGCCCCGAGCCCGACTACGGGTACCCCCCCGTGGAGGGCTGGCAGCCGCCGCACCCGGCGGTTGGGGACGGCCAGGGAGGGCCCGGCCAGCAGCAGGGCCCGGGGCCCTACGGGCAGGCGCCCTACGGTCGCCCCGCCCCTGGCGAGCACTACGAGGGCGGCTACGAGGACGGCCGTTTCCGCTAGGTCACGGACCTCCGCGCGCGCGGCGCGCCATCATCACCACTTCACATCACCGAGGTGGCGGGGAACCCCCGCCACCTCGGTTTTTCTCTGTCCTGGTTTGTCCGTCCGAACATGTGAAGTCTGGAAAAAGGTCACCGGGAGCACAACAGCCCGTAACACAGAGTCATCCTGATTGACTACAATTAGTTAATGGCGATGCACCCTTCGCGGTCTCATCGTCGTCACGCGTTCAGCCACGTGCCCCCCGTTGCGGACTCTGCCGTCCCCGTGCGCCTACGCATACGCCTTTGCCTGGTCCAACCCGAACGGAGTAACCATGCGCAACGACGCCCAGGGAGCACCACCCGGCCGACAGGAGACCACCTCCGATCGGCCCGGGACCCACACGGATCGCAAGGGGGTCGCCGCCGACGTCGGCGCCTCCCTCGTGGTCTTCCTGGTCGCCGTCCCCCTGTCCCTGGGGATCGCCGTCGCCTCCGGCGCGCCCCTGATCGCCGGAATCATCGCCGCCGTCGTCGGCGGCATCGTCGCCGGCCTCGTCGGCGGTTCGGTGGTGCAGGTCAGCGGCCCGGCCGCAGGACTGACCATCATCGTCGCCGATCTGATCATGACCTACGGCTGGCGGGTCACCTGCCTGATCACCCTGCTGGCGGGGCTGGTCCAGCTCGCCCTCGGGGCGTTCCGCATCGCGCGGGCCGCCCTCGCCGTCTCCCCCGCCGTCGTGCACGGCATGCTCGCGGGGGTCGGCGTCACCATCGCCCTGGCCCAGCTGCACGTGGTCCTCGGCGGGGCCCCGCAGAGCTCGGCCCTGGCCAACATCGCGGACCTGCCGCACCAGATCGCGAACAACCACACCGCCGCCGTCGCGGTCGGCGTCATCACCATCGCGATCATGTTCGGCTGGAACCGGCTCCCGGCCATCGGCAAGGTACGGCCGGGGATGATCCCCGCCGCGCTGGTCGCGGTGGGTACCGCCACCGTCATCGCCACCCTCGGGCGCTGGGAGGTGGAGACCGTGGCCCTGCCCGGTTCCCTCGCCGACGCCTGGAACGGACCCATGCTGCCCGAGTCCGGCCAGTGGCACGGGATCGCCCTGGCCGTGGCGGCCGTCGCCATGGTCGCCAGCGTGGAGTCGCTGCTGGCCGCGATCGCGGTGGACCGCCTCCACAGCGGACGCCGGGTCCAGCTCAACCGTGAGCTCTGCGGTCAGGGAGCGGCCAACACCGTCAGCGGCGCCCTGGGCGGCCTGCCCATCGCCGGTGTCATCGTGCGCAGCACCGCGAACGTGCGCGCCGGGGCCCGCTCGCCGCTCTCCACGATCCTGCACGGCGTGTGGATCCTGTTGTTCGTCGCGTTCTTCGCGCACGTGGTCGAGCTCATCCCGATGGCGGCCCTGGCCGCGCTGCTCGTCTTCATCGGCGTGCAGATGGTGTCCCTGGCCCACCTGCGCGACCTGCGCAAGCACCACGAGGCCAGCGTCTACCTGGTGACCCTGCTCAGTGTGGTGTTCATCGGACTGCTGGAGGGGGTGTTCATCGGCTTCGCGCTGGCGATGATCGTGTCGCTGCGCCGCCTGACCAAGCTCACCGTGGTCACCGAGGAGCGCGCCGGGCGGGTGCACGTGACCGTGCACGGGTCCCTCACCTTCCTGGGCGTGCCCCGGCTGGCGCACGTGCTGCGGACCATCCCCGCGGGGTCCAGCGTCGACCTGGACCTGCACGTGGACTTCATGGACCACGCGGCCTTCGAGGCCATCCACGCCTGGCGGGTGGACCACGAGCGCACCGGTGGCAGCGTCGACATCGACGAGGTCCACGAGAACTGGTACGCGCGCAGCTCCGCGAGGTCGGCTCCGGCGGCCAAGACCATTCCCAAGGGCCGCTGGTGGGCCCCGTGGGACATGCGCCGTGAGTCCGGTGCGGTCCCCGCGGTGAACCCGCTGGGCCTGCTCACCGCGGGGGCCCGCGAGTACCACGCCAGCACGGCGGACCGGATGCGATCGGTGATGAGCCGCCTCTCGCACCGCCACAACCCGACCGCACTGTTCGTCACCTGCGCGGACTCACGGGTCGTGCCGAACCTCATCACCGCCAGCGGCCCGGGCGACCTGTTCACCCTGCGCAACGTGGGGAACCTGGTGCCACCGCACGGGAGCTCCGACGGGTCGGCCGGTGCGGCGGTGGAATACGCGGTCAACGTCCTGCGGGTGCCCTCGATCGTGGTGTGCGGACACTCCCACTGCGGAGCGATGCGGGCCCTGGCCGAGGGGGCGCACCAGGGGCCGGTCGAGGAGGAGAGCACCCACATCCGCCGGTGGCTGGCCAACGGGGAGGGGAGCCTGCGCCGTGCCGGGGCGGACCACGGTGAACTGGCGGGGCTGCCCGCCTCAGAGGCGCTGCGGCGTCTGGCCCAGGCCAACGTGGTCGAGCAACTCGGCAACCTGATGGGGTACCCGGTCGTGCGGGAGCGCGTGGAGTCGGGGGAGCTCACGCTGTCCGGGATGTACTACGACCTGGAGACCGCCAAGGTGCACCTGCTGGACGCCGAGACCGGGGAGTTCTCCCCCGTTCAGGGCGTCCAGGACGTGCCCGAGCCCGTGCCGCACCCTCGCCCGGAGGTGGTTCAGCCGTCGGACGGGTCATCGTCGGGCGCGTCGTCCCGTCCGTCCTGCTGAACACCTGAGGCCTGGTACGTGGCGAGCAGGATGATCGCCACGATCGCCAGGATCGGCAGGGCGAAGAGCAGCACCCAGAAGGCGGTGGAGTCGAACAAGAGTCACCCATTCCCGTGAACGCGGATGCCCGTCGGGCCGTCGACCCCGGTCGGCCCACGGGCGTTCGCGCTCCGGAGCTCCCGGGGTACGGAGCGCACGGGCCAATCTACCGTCCCACAGGGCGATCCGACCATCACCATGACGATTCAGGAATGTGTCCCCGAAGCCTTCCCGCCCGGCCGAAAGCACCTCGAACCCCCCTGTACGAATCGGAGCGGGCGTCCTACTCTCCAGGGGACCGAAGGAAACCATCCAATCGAGCCCCCTCCTTCGGCGTTTTCCTTCACAGGAGACAAGATGTGCGAGTCCTGCACGGCGCCCGTCTCTGACCCCCGCGCCTGTGAACCCTCCTCCCCCTGGTCGCGCCGCCTGCTGTTCGGCGCCGGACTGGGAGCGGCCGTGGCCCTGACCGGTCTGGGCGGCACCACCGCGCACGCCGCGTCCGCGATGAACGCCTCCTGGTGCAACCCGGCCCTGGGCTACTTCCCTTCGGGCGGGCACTTCGGTGCGCCCCGGGGCGGCAGCACCCACGCCGGTCAGGACGTCACCAACAGCACCGGCACCGCCGTGTACGCGGCGGCCGCCGGAACCGTGGTCGGCCGCTCCTGGGGAGGCGGTCTCACCGGCCGGACCGGCGAGGCCATCGTCATCTCCCACGGCAACAACGTGTACACCTACTACGGTCACCTGAGCGTCTACCGGGTCGCCCTCAACGCCCGGGTCAGCGCGGGCCAGCGCATCGCCGACATGGGGGCCACCGGCAACGTGACCGGCCCCCACCTGCACTTCGAGACCCACACGGGACGTCTCGGGGGCATCACCAACCCGGTGCCGTTCATGCGGTCCCGCGGGGTGGACCTGGGCGGTGGCTGGCCGAGTGTCGACCCCGAGGCCAGAGGGGTGACGGTCTCCGTCATCCAGCACCTGATGACCCAGCGCGGCACCTCACTCGTGACCGACGGGTACTACGGCCCGACGTCGGTCAACGCGGTGAAGGCGTTCCAACGGTCCAAGGGGCTGGTCGCGGACGGTCAGGTCGGCCCGAAGACCTGGCCCCACCTGGTGTACGAGCTCAGGCAGGGGGTCCGCGACGGCTCGCACGTGCGCGGGCTCCAGACCGCGATGAACAAGCGCAGCGCGGGCCTGGCGGTCGACGGCAACTTCGGCCCGGTCATGAACACGGCGGTCCGGGAGTTCCAGCGCGTCAACCGGCTGGTCGTGGACGGCGAGGCCGGTCCCCTCACCTGGCGGGCCCTGGTGGGCTGAGCACGCCGCTCGGCCCCGGCCCGGACCCGGGGCCGAGCACCCCACGGTCGATCCGGAGAGAAGAAGGAGAGGGAGTCGGCCGGTAAGCCGGATTCTGTCGGTCCTGGGACCGGACGGTCATCCATCTGGGGCCGTCGTTGCCAACGACCTCGGTGCGGTCTACCCGCGAACTCGGGCGGGCCGCCCTCGAACATCCGCGCGGGAACCCGAAGGTTCCCTTTTTGACCTTGCTCCGGGTGGGGTTTACCTAGCCAGCCGGATCGCTCCGGCCGCTGGTGGTCTCTTACACCACCGTTTCACCCTTACCACCGCGAGCGGTGGCGGTCTGTTTTCTGTGGCACTGTCCCGCGGGTCACCCCGGGTCGGCGTTACCGACCACCCTGCCCTGTGGAGTCCGGACTTTCCTCGAACCCGCGCCGGGCGCGGGTCCGCGACCGTCTGGCCGACTCCCCCTCTGAGCCCAGTCTAGCGGCCCCGGGAGGGTCCGGATCCCTGCTGCTCCAGGTGTGCGGTGTCGTTGAGCGAACGCACCACCTGGGGTCCGTCCGCGTAGCAGTCCACCTCGGTCAGGCAGGCGGTGTCCAGGTGCATCCGGTACAGCGCGGTGATCGGCGCGAGCATCGCCTGCTGGACGACGACCTTGATCGGGGTGACGTGGGTGACCACCAGGACCCGGCGGCCCCGGTGGCGTTCCAGCAGGGCGTCCCGGGCCGCACCCACGCGACGCGCCACCTCGGCGAAGCTCTCCCCGCCGGGCGGACCGGCCTCCGGGTCCGCCAGCCACCGCGCCACCCCCTCGGGATCGCGCTGGTGCGCCTCCGCGAAGGTCAGCCCCTCCCAGGCGCCGAAGTCGGTCTCCACGAACCCCTCGTCGGTCTCCACCGGGAGGCCGAGGAGCTCCGCCGCGTGCCCGGCGGTCCGCCGGGCATGCGACAACGGGGAGGAGACCACCACGTCGATCCCCCACCCGGACAGGCGCCGCGCGGCCGACCTCGCCTGAGCGTGCCCCTCCTCCGTGAGGGGGACGTCCCCGCGACCGGCGAAACGGCGCTCGACGGACAACGGTGTCTGCCCGTGGCGGAGCAGCACCAGACGGGTCGGCTCGGTGTCCGGAGCGCCCCAGCTCATTCGGCGACGGGAGCGTTGAGCCCCGACTCCTCGGTGCGCACCAGGATCCGGCGGCAGTCCTCACAGCGGACGACCTCGTCGGCGGCGGTCGCACGGATCTCGTTGAGCTCGACGGTGCTCAGCGCCAGCTTGCAGCCGTTGCAACGGCCGTACCGCAGCGGGGCGGCGGCCACACCGTCGTACTGGGAGCGCAGCTTGTCGTACAGCGCCAGGAGGTCCGCGGGGATGTCCGCGCTGACCCGCTCACGGTCCTGGGTGACGCGGGTGCGGTCCCACTGGATCTCGGCGGCGGCGGTGTCCCGGCGGGCGGTGACCTCCGTGAACTTCGCGACCGCTTCCTCGCGCTCCCCGGTCAGGCGCGTGACGTCGGAGTTGACGGACTCGGCCTCCTCCATGACCTCCAGCACGACCTCCTCCAGTTCGGCCTGGCGGCGGCCCAGCGAGGCGATCTCCGACTGGAGGTTCTGGAGCTCCTTGGCGTTGGTGATCTGCCCGGACTCCAGCCGCTTGGTGTCACGATCGGCGCGGGAGCGCACCTGGTCGACGTCGGCCTCGGCCTTGCGCTGGTGGCGCTCGATGTCGGAGGCCCGGGTCTGGGCCGTGATGAGCTCGGCGTCGATCGCGTCGACCCGCTCCTTCAGCCGGGCCGCCTCGACGATCTCGGGCAGGCTCCGGAGACGGTGGTCCAGGCGCTGGAGCGCGGTGTCGAGCTCCTGGAGGTCGAGCAGTCTGGCCTGAGCGGCGGGTTCGGCTTTCACGTGGGGTCTCCTGGGAATCGCGGTTGGGAGGCCGGGGAGGCCGCCCGCGCCCTGTGCAGTTGTGGTCGTCGAGGGGGTGTCACGCGTGTGGGAAGGTCCGTGACCAGGCATCCGTCACGATGGTGGACACGCGGGTCTCCACGTTAGCCCCATTCGGACCACCCGTGCGCCGGAGCGCGTCCGCCAGATGGGCGGCACCGTCGGCCAGCCACGGCCATTCGCTGGCGAAGTGCGCGGTGTCCACGAGCGCGGGGCCGCCCGGTTCCCCGACGAACTCCGAGGCCGGGTGGTGGCGCAGGTCGGAGGTGACGTAGGCGTCGACCCCGGCGGCGCGGGCCGCGCCGAGCAGGGAGTCGCCCGCCCCACCGGAGACGGCGACGGTGGTGACGAGTCGGTCCAGGTCACCGGCCACGCGCACGCCTCCGGCGGTGGCGGGCAGACCCTGGGCGACCCGGGTCGCGAAGTCACGCAGGACCATCGGCTCGTCCAGCTCCCCGACACGGCCGATCCCGCGCCGTCCCTCGGGGTCGGTGGTGTCGGGGTCGAGCGGTCGCAGCGCTCCGGTCAGGCCCACCGCGCGGGCCAGGGCGTCGGACACCCCGGGCGAGGCCGTGTCGGCGTTGGTGTGCGCGGTGTACAGGGCCACCCCGGAGCGGATCAGCCGGTGTACGATCCGGCCCTTGGGGGTGTTCGCGGCGACGCTGGTGACGCCGCGCAGCATCAGCGGGTGGTGCGTGATGATCAGGTCCGCGCCCCAGGTCACGGCCTCGTCGACCACCGCGTCGACGGGGTCGACCGCGAACAGGACGCGCTCCACCGGCTGCGCGGGGTCCCCGCAGACCAACCCGACCGCGTCCCAGGAGGCGGCCCACTGGGGTGGGTAGACCTCCTCGAAGGCGGCGGTGACGTCGGACAGGGTGACGGGCTGCGCGGTCGAGGTGCTCACGGGCACGAGACTAACGGTCCGCCCGAGCGGGCGCGCAACCTCGGTCCCACCGTCCGGTCCCCTCCTTGCGCGCGTCGGCGGAGGACGTCTAGCGTGCGGTGACGTCGAGGGAAGCGGGTACGTGCGATGCGGGACACCACGGTCGAACTCCACGGGCGCACCGTCGCCTACACCGACGTCGGCGACCCCGACGGCACACCTGTGCTGTACGCGCACGGCGCGCCGATGAGTCGCCGGAACCTGGGCGACCAGCACGAGGAGTTCGCCGCCGCCGGGCTGAGGGTGATCACCGCCGACCGCCCGGGCTACGGCGGCTCCTCCCCCGCACCCGGCCGCACGCTCACCGACTGGGCCGACGACACGGCCGCGCTCGCCGACTCCCTCGGGATCGACCGCTTCCTGGTGGCGGCGCACTCCTCCGGCGGACCCTACGGGGTGGCCGTCTCCGCCCTGCTGCCCGAACGCGTGCTCGGCGCCGTGGTCCTGGGCGGGGTCACCGACTTCTCGTGGGAGCCGGGCTGGGAGGGCTACTCCGAGGACGAGCGGGCCATGATGCGCCTGCCGGACGAACGGGCCGCCCGGGAGTGGGGCGAGCGCCACCTGGGCGGCTCCCCAACCGAGTGGCCCGACCCCGACCGGGAGCTGTTCGCGACCCGACACGTCCCGCACCTGACGGCCGCCGCCAAGGAGGCGTTCACCCAGGGGGTGGGCGGCTACACCCAGGACTCCTGGGTGCAGGGGCGCCCCTGGACCTTCGACCCGGCGGCCGTCCGCGCCCCGTTCCTGGTGGTGCACGGCGACCGGGACACCGTGGTGCCCATCGCCCACTCCCGGCACAACGCCGACCTGGTCCCCGGGGCCGAGCTCCGCGTGCTGCCCGGCCACGGCCACGTGACCGTGCTCTGGGAACTACCCGCCCTGCTCACCGAGGTGCGCGCCCGCGCCTGACACCGCCCGTGCCCGCCCGTCCGCGCCTGCCGACCGCCCGCCGCCCGGCCCCTCCCGTCCGGGCCACCACGGCACGGCACGCCGGGTGGGGAGCCGCACACCCCTCCCGTCGGATCGGGCCTAGAGTTGGTTGGCGATGAACGACACTGAGCAGAAGCGGCCCCAGTCCCCGATCGGCGCACACGTGCCCGTGGCGGGCGGCATGGCGACCAAGGGCCTGGCGTACGCCGGGCAGATCGGCGCGGAGACCGTCCAGGTCTTCGTCTCCAACCCGCGCGGCTGGGCGACCAACGCGGGCGATCCCGCGCAGGACGCGATGATGCGCGAGCGCACGGACCTCCCCCTGTTCGTGCACTCCCCGTACCTGATCAACCCGGGTGCGCCCAAGGAGGAGACCGCCGAGAAGTCGATGGTCTCCCTGGAGCACGCCCTGCGCCGGGGCGCGGAGATCAACGCCCTGGGGGTGGTGATGCACACCGGCTCGGCCGTCTCCGGCGGTCGCGAGGCCGGACTGGAGCGGGTCCGTGCCCGTGTCCTCCCGCTCCTGGAACGGCTCGGGGACGACGTCCCGCCGGTGCTGCTGGAACCGATGGCCGGACAGGGCCAGGTCCTGTGCGCCACCGTCGACGACCTCGTCACCTACCTGGAGGCCCTGGACTGGCACCCCAACGTGGGCGTGTGCCTGGACACCGCGCACCTGTTCGCGGCCGGGCACGACATCTCGACCGTCGAGGGCATGCGCGAGACGATGGACCGCTTCGGGGAGGTGGTCGGCGCCGACCGCCTCAAGCTGATCCACGGCAACGACTCCAAGGCGCCGTGCGGCAGCAACAGGGACCGGCACGAGAACATCGGTCTGGGCCACATCGGCGCCGAACCGTTCGCGGAGCTGTTCCGCCACCCGGTGACCGCCGGCGTCCCGATCACCCTGGAGACACCCGGTCCCGAGGGTCCGCACGCCGAGGACGTGGCGACCCTGAAGAGGCTCCGCGCCGAGGCCTGATCCTTCGTGCCCCCGCCCGCGTCACCGGGCGGGGCCGGGGCGCGGCGGGAGGGCGGTCAGTCCCGTTCCGGCGGCCCCTGGGACGGGCCCCTCCCCGCCCGGAACCGGTGGAAGGTGCCGCTCAGCCGTCCCGGTCCGGAGCCCCGGGAGCTCTGGGGCCGACGGGGTGGCGGTCACCGGCTCTCCTCCTCGGTCACGGGGCGCGTGGCGGCCTCGTGCAGGGCCAGGTCCGCGCGACGAGCCGTCTCGGAGATCACCCGCCGGGCGAGGACGACGGTGACCGTCATGATCACGGCCCCCAGCAGGAAGGGCAGCGCGAGGTCGATCCGGCCGAGCAGCCCGCCCGCCATGGCGCCGAGCGGCGTGACGCCCCAGCCGATCATCCGGCTGACACCCGCGACGCGGCCGCGCACGGCGTCGGGGATCACGGTCTGGTAGTAGGGGCTCGCGGCGATGTTGGACACGACCATGCTGTAGCCGGACACCGTGAGCAGGACGAAGGCCACGAAGGGGTCACCGGTGAGGGCCACGCCCAGGTAGGCGACGGCGATCCCCAGGTAGCCCCGGATCACCACCGCGCGCCGCCCGAACCGGCTGATCGCCCGGTCGGCGGTCAGGCTGGCGAGGACGCCGCCGACCGCGGCGGAGGTCATGAACACCCCGAAGAGAGCGCTGGAGACCCCGAGGCCGTCCTGCGCGTGGAGCACCAGCACGGCGCCGCCCATGTTGCCCCCGACCATCATCCCGGCGTTGCAGAGCGTGTTGCCGCGCAGGATCGGGTCACCGAGGACCTGCCGGAAGCCCGCGCCGGTGGAGCGCCAGAACCCCTCGGTCCGCGAGGCGGTCCCGTCCCCGGGCACCGATCGGCGCCACACGAGCGGGATCGCGCACAGCAGCAGCACGCACAGCGCGTAGGACCCGGCGATGCCCGCCAGGGGCGCGACGGCCCCCGCGGCGAACAGGAATCCGGCGACCGGGCGGCCCAGGCACTCCTGGGCGACCAGACGGCCGCCCTCCACCCGGCTGTTGGCCCGGTCCAGGAGCCGGGCGGGGACCAGTTGGACCACCGCGATCCGGCTCGCCGGGTCGGTCACCGTCTCGCAGCAGATCAGCGCGAACATCGCCGCGTAGAGCGCCCACACGGACAGGTTCCCGGTGACCAGGGTCAGGATCAGTCCGAGCATGACCAGGACGGCCACGGTGTTGGACACGACCATGGCGCGCATCCGGTGCACCCGGTCGATGAGGACGCCCGACAGCGGGGCGAGCAACAGCCAGGGCAGGAAGCGCACGGCGGTGAGACCGGCGACGAGGAGCGGGTCCTGGGTGAGGGAGACGGCGATCAGCGGCAGCGCCACAGTGAGCATGCCGTCCGCCAGGTTGGTGAACACCCCGGCGCCCCAGAAGCGGTGGAAGTCCGCGCTGAGGCGTTCGGAGCGGGGTGCGGTCGGGGTGGGGGGTGGGGTGGACATGCGGCTCCTGAAGGGGGGGTGGTGTTCAGGTGACCCTGTGACGTGTGGGGGTCAGGGGGGCGTGGGGCCGGGGTCGTGGCCCTCGCTCGCGTCCGTCGGCGCGAGGTGGGGGAACAGGTCGGTGTGCAGTTCCACCGACTCGGTGTCGGGATGGCTTCGGGCGGTGCGTCCCTCGTACCGGCGGGTCCAGGAGCGGATGAACTCCTGGAGAGCCTCGCCGAACTCCTCGGTCTCCTCCGGGGTCATCCGCGCGTGGGCCAGGGAGTCCTGCGCGCCCGCCTGCCAACGACGGACCGCCGGGGCGTCGGGGCTGGTCCTGACCAGGTCCCGCCACCGTTCGAGGCGTTCCCTGCGACCGCCGTAGTAGCGGTCCAGGACGATCTCGGCGGCCGCTCGTGTGGCCGGGTCGCGCAGGTGGTCGATCCCGCTCATGCGCCAGCCGCCGGGGCGGACGCGCCACCACCGGTCCCGGCGGCTGGCGTGGCCGGGGTCGGCCTCGACGAACCCGTACCGGGAGAGTTGGCGCAGGTGGTAGCTGGTGGAGCCGCTGCTCTCCCCCAACCGTTCGGCGAGGATGGTCGCGGTCGCGGCGCCCTGGACGGTGAGTTCGTCCAGGATGCGGGCGCGCAGGGGATGGGCCAGGCCGCGCAGGGCCTCGGCGCCGACCTCCAGGGACGTGTGGCCGGAGTCCCTCGCCCCCGTGGGCTCTTCTGTGTCCATGCCCGAACCGTACTCCAAAGAGATCTTTGCAAAAATACTTTTGCAGAATTTTCTTTGCGAAATTTCCGATCCAGGGGCCGACCTACCGGGGCACCCCACCCCCCGAAAAGCACCCGCATGGGCGACAATGGGCGAAGGCCCGTGGCGGGACGGGCCCCGGGAACCGAGGAGGCCGTCACCTCATGGAACCGTTCTTCATGGTCATCGGCGCGGCGATCGCGGCCGCCGGATACCTCGCGGGGCGTCGCACCGCCCGCCGTGAGGCCCGGCGCGAACTCCAGCGGCACCACGGCACCCCGCAGATCCCGGACCGTGGCCAACGCACCCCCCAGCCGGTCTGCGGCTGCGGCCACAACCTGGTCTTCCACGACCACGAGACCAAGCGCTGCCAGACCCAGGTGGTCATCCCCGGCCGCTGGACCGGCCAGGCCAACTCCACCTACAGACAGTGCATGTGCCAGGGCTACCGGGGCCCGACGCCGGTCGACGAGTACTACGCCCCCGACTACCTCGACGGCACCGGACCCTGACCCGCCCCCTCGGCGGAGCCGTTCGGTCGCCCGAGAACGGCACGAACACGCAGGTCAGCGACGCCTCTCCCGGCTCGCCGACTACCCTGGGGCGAGGCGGCACGTGCCCGCCGCACCACTCGGGAACCCGGAGCGCACCGCCATGAAGTACACCGTCTCCATCGAGATCGCCCTGCCCCGGGAGAGGGTGGCGCGGTTGCTCTCCGACCCGGAACACCTGCCGAAGTGGCTGCGGGGACTGGTGCTGCACGAGCCCCGGAACGGGGTCCACGGGCAGGTCGGCACGGTGTCGCGGGTCGTGCTGCGGACGGGACGGCAGGAGATGGAGTGCACCGAGACCATCACGCGCCGGGAACCTGCGGACCCGCACGGGATCCCGGCGGAGGACGTCGTCCACTACGAGCGCGAGATCGTCACCGAGGGTATGTGGAGCGCGGTGCGCGACCGGCTGACCGAAGCCGGTCCTGGAAGGACCCTCTGGGTCAGCGAGAACGAGTACCGCTTCAGCGGCGTGATGATGAGGCTGGTGGGGTTCCTGATGCCCGGAGCCTTCCGCAAGCAGTCACTCCAGCACATGCGGGACTTCCGGGCCTTCGCCGAGCGGGGAGAGGACGTCCGCGCAGCGCGGGGCTGACCCGCGACCAGCGTTCGCCTCCCCAAGGCCCGGCCCCGGACCCGTCACCGGCACGGGACGACCCCGCCCCTCCCCCACCGGCTGAGCCGAACCCCACCGAACCACCCGATCCCGCCCACACCGCCGCACTCCCCCGCGCGACCCCGGGTCCGGGCAGGGGTGATCGTGCGGGAACCTGGGAGTGCGGACGGCGACGCGCCGGGATGACAACAGCCCCCGCGCACCGCGAGAATGTCCGCGCACCGAACAGCCAGAGAGTGGACGTTTACTCGTGACGACCCCTGTGACACCCACGATCGACCAGCGCATCGCCGAGGAGCTCGGCGTGGGCGCGCACCAGGTCAGTGCCGCCGTCGACATGCTCGACGGCGGGTCGACCGTGCCCTTCATCGCCCGGTACCGCAAGGAGGCGACCGGAGCGCTGGACGACGCCCAGTTGCGCGCGCTGGAGGAGCGCCTGCGCTACCTGCGTGAGCTGGCCGAACGCCGGAGCGCGATCCTGGAGTCGATCCGTTCCCAGGGCAAGTTGGACGACGCGCTGGAGGCCCGGATCAACGAGGCCGACTCCAAGGCCCGTCTGGAGGACATCTACCTCCCCTACAAGCCCAAGCGCCGCACCAAGGCCCAGATCGCCCGCGAGGCCGGGCTCGAACCGCTCGCCGAGGGTCTGATCGGTGACCCGAACCAGGACCCGCAGGAGGTGGCCGCCGCCTACGTGGACGCCGACAAGGGCGTGGCCGACGTCAAGGCCGCCCTGGACGGGGCCCGCTCGATCCTGGTCGAGCGGTTCGCGGAGGACGCCGACCTCACCGGCACACTGCGCGAGCGCCTGTGGGAGAAGGGCCGACTGGGATCGACGGTCCGCGAGGGCAAGGAGGAGGACGGCGCCAAGTTCGCGGACTACTTCGACTTCTCCGAGCCGCTCACCGCGCTCCCCTCCCACCGTGTCCTGGCGATGTACCGCGGTGAGAAGGAGGAGGTCCTCACGCTCAACCTGGAGCCCGAGGAGACCCCCGAAGCGGGCCCGGACGGCACCGTCCCCCGCAGCTCCTACGAGAACGCCATCGCGTCGCACTTCGCGATCGTGGACCGCGGCCGCCCCGCCGACCGCTGGCTCCAGGACACCGTGCGCTGGGCCTGGCGCACCCGGATCCTGGTCCGACTCGACATCGACGTCCGCATGCGCCTGTGGCAGCGGGCCGAGGACGACGGCGTCAACGTGTTCGCCGCGAACCTGCGCGACCTGCTGCTGGCCGCTCCCGCCGGAAGCCGCTCCACCCTGGGCCTGGACCCGGGCCTGCGCACCGGTGTGAAGGTCGCCGTCACCGACCCCACGGGCAAGGTCGTGGCCACCGACACGGTCTTCCCGCACGTGCCGCGCCGCGACTGGGACGGCTCCATCGACCGGCTGGCCAAGCTGTGCGCCGCCCACGACGTGGAACTGGTCGCGATCGGCAACGGCACCGCCTCACGGGAGACCGACAAGCTGGCGGGCGACCTGATCAAGCGCCACCCCGAGCTGAGGCTCACCAAGGTGATGGTGTCGGAGGCGGGCGCTTCGGTGTACTCGGCCTCGGCCTACGCCTCCGAGGAGCTGCCGGACCTGGACGTGTCCCTGCGCGGCGCCGCCTCCATCGCCCGGCGCCTCCAGGACCCCCTGGCCGAGCTGGTCAAGATCGACCCCAAGTCCATCGGCGTGGGCCAGTACCAGCACGACCTCGCGGAGGCGAAGCTCTCACGCTCCCTCGACGCCGTGGTCGAGGACTGCGTGAACGGCGTGGGCGTGGACGTCAACACCGCCTCCGTGCCGCTGCTGACCCGGGTGTCGGGCGTGACCTCCACCCTGGCCCGCAACATCGTGTCCCACCGTGACGCCAACGGCCCGTTCCGGACCCGCGACGCCCTGCGTTCGGTGCCCCGACTGGGCCCCAAGGCCTTCGAGCAGTGCGCGGGCTTCCTCCGGGTGCCGGGCGGCGACGACCCGTTGGACGCGTCGGCGGTGCACCCCGAGGCCTACCCGGTGGTGCGACGCATCCTGGACCGGGCCGGAACCGACCTGCCGTCCCTGATCGGGGACAGGAAGGCGCTGTCGGGGGTCCGCCCCGAGGACTTCGTGGACGAGAAGTTCGGTCTGCCGACCGTCACCGACATCCTCAGCGAGCTGGAGAAGCCCGGCCGCGACCCGCGACCCGCCTTCACCACCGCCACCTTCAAGGAGGGTGTGGAGACGCTGGACGACCTGGAGCCGGGGATGCTCCTGGAGGGGGTGGTCACCAACGTGGCCGCCTTCGGCGCGTTCGTGGACGTGGGCGTGCACCAGGACGGACTGGTCCACGTGTCCGCGCTCTCCAACAGGTTCGTCGAGGACCCGCGCGAGATCGTCAAGCCCGGTGACATCGTCAAGGTCAGGGTCCGCGAGGTCGACATCCCCCGCAAGCGCATCTCGCTGACCATGCGCCTGGACGACGAGGCCCCGGCCCCCGGCGGTCAGGGCGGCGGTCGCGGGGAGCGCGGCAGCCGTGGCGGCAACGGCGGCGGCCAGCCCCGGGGTGGCGGTCGCGGCGGAGAGCAGCGCCGGAGCGGTGGTCGACAGAACGGCGGCGGTCGCGGCAACGGCGGCAGGGACGCCGCCCCGGCGCCCTCGGGCGCCATGGCCGACGCGCTCCGCCGCGCGGGCCTGGGCAAGTAGCCCGTTCCCGGCCGGACGTGTGGTCCGGCCGGGCCGGTGAGGTGTGACGAAGGGGTTCCCGCTGGCCGGGACCCCTTCTCCGTGCGCGGGGTGGGTGAAGCGTCGGTCGCGGTCCGCCGGGCCACGCGCAGAGAACGTCAGTCTGTATTGACATACCCGGGTGCGTCAGTACAGACTGACACCATGAACCAGGCTTCCGCACCCACCGCCCACGACTCCGCGGACCCCGAAACCGGGCTGCGCGCCGTCCTGGCCCTGCGCCGTCTCGCCGAACGCGTCGAGGCCAACCAGGTGGCCGCCGCCCGCCGCGCCGGATGGTCCTGGCAGCAGATCGGCGACGCCCTCGGGGTCACCCGGCAGTCCATCCACACCAAGTACGGGAAGTGAGCCCCATGGGCACCGGAACGCGCACCGGCCTCGGCCGGACCTACCTGGACGCCAACACCGAGGCCCTGCTCAGGGGTGACCGCAGGGTCGGCACCGAACACGTGCTCCTGGCGCTCCTGCACGACGACGCGTCCACCCGCGCCCTGGACACCGACCTGACCAGCGCCCACCGGGCCCTGGAACTCCTGGACCAGCGCGCCCTGAACCAGCTGGGCATCGCCCCGCCCTCCCCCGGCCCGGTCCTGCCCAGCCGGGCCGGGGACCGCCTTCCACTGACCCCCGCCGCCAAGGCGGTCTTCAAGGGCCTGCGCGCCGAGGCCGGGCGGGAGCGCATCGGCCTGGAGCACGTCCTCCTCGGCCTGCTCGGGCGCACCGCCCCCGACCCCGCCGCCGCACTCCTGGACGCCCTCGGCACGGACCGGGACGCGGTCCGCGCCCGCCTGGGGGGCTGAACACGGTGCCCCACGCGCTTCCCGACCACACGACCGGCACGCTCACCTCGCACGACGGCACCGCCCTGGGGTACCGACGCCTGGGGTCCGGCCCGGCCGTCGTCCTCACCCACGGCTCCCTGATGAGCTCCCACGACCTCCTGCTCCTGGGCGCCGCCCTCAGCGGCGAGTACACCGTCTACCTCCCCGACCTGCGCGGGCGAGGACTCAGCGGCGCGTACGGGCCCGACCACACCCTGGAGAACGCCGCCCGGGACGTGGCCGCCGTCATGGAGCACACCGGGGCCCACCGGATCTTCGGTCTCAGCGGCGGTGCCGTCCCCCTCCTGCGATGGGCCCTGGACGCACCCGCGGGGTACCGGATCGCCCTCTACGAACCTCCGCTGCCCCTGCGCGACTTCTCTCCGACGGCGTGGCTGCCCCGCTACGAGCGCGAACTCCGTCGCGGGCGCGCCGCCTCGGCCGTGGTCACCGTCATGCGCGGCACCCAGGACCCGCCGTGGACGCGTCGCGTACCCCGGGCCGTGCTGGTCCCGCTCATGGGCCTGGGCCTGCGCGCCCAGGCGCGGCGGGCCGAGGGCGGCCTCACGCTGCGGGACCTGTTGCCCACCATGGGCCCCGACGCCCGGGTGGTGCGGGAGGCCACCGACCTCACCCGGGCCGCCACGCGGGTGCGCTCCGACGTCCTGCTGCTCGGCGGTTCCCGGAGTCCCGGATACCTGCGCCGGGGCCTGGACGCCCTCGACGCCGCCCTGCCGTACGCCCGGCGGGTGGAGTTCGAACGCCTCGGCCACCTGGCGGCGGACAACGGCGGTCGCCCCGACCTGGTCGCGCGGGCTCTGGCGGACTTCTTCGGGCCGCGCGTCAGTCGGAGCGCTCGGAGTTGACCCGCTCGGCCAGCGCCCGCAGCAGTTCGTCGGCCAGGGGCAGCTTGCGCAGCTCCTCGGGCCCGGGGAGCGAACCCCTGGCCCGGTCCCCCTGTTCCCGGACCTCCCCGTGCAGACGCTCCATGGTCTCGTCCAGCCGGTGGGCGGTCTCGGCCGCCTCACGGATCTCGTCGAGCAGCCCGTCCGGAACCGACTTGCCGTACTTGTAGTAGATCTTGTGTTCCAGGCTGGCCCAGAAGTCCATCGCGATGGTGCGGATCTGGATCTCCACCGGCACGTCCTCGGTCCGGTCCGACATCCGCACCGGCGTCTCCACCAGCAGGTGCAGGCTCCGGTACCCGTTGGGCTTCGGGGAGCGGACGTAGTCGCGCTCCTCCATCACCCGGATGTCCTCGTGCCCGGCCAGCATGTCCCGGATCGTGTAGGTGTCCGAGACGAAACTGCACGTCACACGGATACCGGCGATGTCGAGGATGGACCCGCGAATCTCGTTGAGGTCGTAGGGCACCCCGCGACGCCGCGCCTTCTCCATGATGCTGGCCGGCGTCTTGAGCCGGGAGCTCACGTGCTCGATCGGGTTGTGGTCGTGGGTGTAGCGGAACTCCTCGTTGAGGATGTTGACCTTCGCCATCACGGTGTCGATCGCGAACTTGTACGACAGGAGGAAGCGCGCGACGTCGTCGCGAGCGGCCAGCAACGCCTCCGGTACGTCTTCCACCACGAATCGACCCCCGTCACACCAGTACCAAACCCCGTGGACAAATGTTATCGACCACCGGAGCCCCCGGGGGGTGGGGGCGGGCGCTACCTCGGCGCGAAGCCCACGTCGGACCACAGGGCGCGCAACGGCGAGTCGTCGGCCTCGCTCAGGGAGTCCGTGAGGTCCCACACCCGGGCCACGGTCGATCCCGGCCGGACCGGGCCCCACCCCGGGTCGCCACCGGACACGAAGGCGCTCCAGGCGGCCAGCATCCGCTCGGACAACCCCAGGTACGCCGCGTCCGGCGGACCGTCGCACAGGAACCGCGCCAGGTCACAGTCCATGTTGCCGAACGCGAAGGGGAGATCGAAAGCGTGGCAGGCCCCCAGAGCCCCGTCCAGCACACGGCTGCGCGCGGCGAACCGGAAGAGGTGCGCGCTACCACCCGCGGCCGCCTGTGCCTCCGCCACCCGGGTGGAGTACTCACAGAACATGGCGTCGCCACGGATCTCGCAGTAGAGGTCGGCGAGCGAGGCCCCGGGGTGGACCGCGCGGTAGACCTCCACCGCCTCCTCCCCCAGGCCGAGGCGGGTGGCGGTGACCGCGAGGGCCGACGCGTCCTCGATCTCGACCTTCTGGCCGAGCCCGGTGAAGAGCGTGAACTCGTCGGTGTTGTGGCCCACCAGCAGCGCCACGTCGCGGGCGGCGCCCCGCGCGATCGCCGCCAGCGGCGGCTCGGGGAGTTCGGGGCCGCCCACCACGGGCGCGTAACAGGTGAACGCCTTGGACCGGACCCCTCTGCTGGTCCTGCCGGTACCGGACAGGATCGCGTCCGTGGCGGCCAGGAGCCGCTCCGGCGCCACCTCGGCCAGGGCGTCGGCCTCCAACCGCACCCCGACCTCCCCGGCCACACCCTCAGCGACCAGGCGCGCGGTCTCGACGGTGACCATGTCCCCCGGGACACTGTGCGCGACAGCACGGTGGAAGAGCCCGCGCGCCTCGGGTGAGGCCATGAGGCAGACCACGGCTCCGGCTCCGGCGGACTCCCCCGCCACGGTGACGTCTCCGGGGTCCCCGCCGAACGCGGCGATGTTGTCCCGGACCCAGCGCAGCGCCGCGATCTGGTCGAGCAGTCCCCGGTTGTCGGGCCGGCCGGGGACGTGGCCGAAGCCCTCGAACCCCAGCCGGTAGTTGACGGTCACCACGACGATGCCGGTCTCGGCCAGGCGCGTGCCGTCGTAGGTGGCCTCCGAACCGGAGCCGACGATGTAGGCGCCGCCGTGGATCCACACCATGACCGGAACGCCGGAACCCGGCCCGGCCCCGTCCCGTGGGGACCACACGTTGAGGACGAGGCAGTCCAGGGAGGTGTGCGCGTCCCAGGGCTCGGTGCCGATGAACTGGGCGCTCTGCGGCGCGGGCGGTCCCGGCTCGGAGCAGTCGCGGACGCCGTCCCAGGCCGGGGCGGGCGCGGGGGCGGCGAAACGGTGTTCCCCGAAGGGCGCGGCGGCGTAGGGGATGCCCCGGTGCAGGGTGATCCGCCCGTCCTCGGAGCGGGGCGACACGGTGCCGCGCACGCGTCCGTTCGCGGTCTCCACGATGTGCTCGGCGTCCACGGGTGCCTCCTGGGGGTCGGTGCCGGTTCCACCTAACACCGTTAGGTTTGCGTGCGCAAGACCTGCGGAGCCGCACGAAGCACGGGAGACGGAACCCTGGAGGACGCTCGTCCGTCGAAACCAGCGATAGGTTTCGGCTGGATCCTCCCGGATCCTCCCGACGTGGATCCCCCCGCCTCGCACCCCACCGACCCGCCGCCCCACCGGGGCGACAGCGCCGGAAAGGCCCCACCCCATGCACGCTCCCCTGTTCACCGCGCCCGTGCTGCTGGTCGAACAACCCCGCCGTCTGTTCGCCGCCGAAGGACACTACGAGGTCCTCAGCGACCGGGGCCAGCCGCTCGCGTACGTGAACGAACACATGACCGCGTGGACGCGGACGCACCGACGCGCCTCCCAGCTCCCGCACCGGTTCACGATCTACGCCCCCGACGGCCACCCGCTCCTGACCCTGGACAAGCCCTGGGACCGCGGCCGCCCCTACATCCACGTGAGCGGCCCGCACCACGAGCCCTACGGCACCATCGTCCAGGACCGCTCCTTCCTCGGCTCGCGGTTCCGCCTCAACGACCCCCGGGGCCACACCGTCGCCGAGATCCGGGGCGACTGGAGCGGCTGGGACTTCACCGTCCTGGACCACGCCGGGATCGAGATCGCCCGGATCGGCAAGGAGCACCCCGGGCTGGGCGGTGGGTTCTTCACCACGGAGGACCGCTACGCGCTGGAGTTCGCCTACGACCTGCCCTGGCCGCTGCGACGCCTGGTGATCGGCGCCGCGATCACCGTCGACGTGCTGCTGCACGAGCGCGAGCCGGAGTTCTACCACTCGCACTACGCGGACTTCCACCGCCATCCCGAGTACGGATACGAGCCGCGCCACCACTGGCACCACCCCCGGCGCGGATACGTCGTCGACCGGCGCCGACGCCGCCCCCTGGTGGCACACGCCTTCGTGCCGGTCCGTCGTCGGCCCCGCGTGGCCTCCGGCGAGCACGCGGCGGTCTCCCGACGCGACTACCGCCCGGTCTCCGCACGGTCCGAGGCCCCCGCACCGAGGGCCGCCCGCGCCCCACGCGTGGAGCGCCGGGGCGGAGCGGGGTTCGCCTCGCGTTCGGAGGCCCCCGCCAGCGGCTGGACCTCGCGCCGTGAACGCCGCGGACGCGCCCAGGGGGGCGGCGGGACCTCGCGGGCCGCCCGGGTCAAGCGCGAGGTGTCGGGGAACAGGACGGCCGGTCGGGCCTCGGACGGGACGACCGGAAGCGCCGACCGCTCCTCGTCGAGCCCGTCCCCGGGGATCCCCCGTTCCCTGGGCGCCCCCTCCCGCAAGGCGTCCACCTCGCGCGGGACCCCGGCGTCCCGGAGCGCCTCCTCGTCCCGCGGTACCTCCTCACGCAGCGCCTCGTCATCACGCGGGACCTCGTCCTCGTCACGCGGGAGCGCCTCCCGGAGCGGGTCGAGCCGTCTCTCCGGTGGTGGCCGTGGCTTCGGCAGGGCCACCTCCAGCCGGTCCAGCGGTTCGGGAGCGGGCCGTTCGAGCTCCAGCCGTTCGAGCTCCAGTCGCAGGTCCGGCGGAGGCCGCTCGGGAGGCGGCCGTTCCAGCGGCGGCTCCTCCCGCCGCAGGTAGCCCCGGCACCTGTGTCCGGGCCCCTCGCCCCTCGGTGACACACCGTGGCGAGGGGCCCGTCCGCGTCCGGACGCCACACGCCCGTGAGCGGTCGGGCCCGCGATACATACCATCTGGTCGGTATGATGTGCGCCGACACCGCTCCACCATCAGGAAGGGCCCAGCATGCGCGCCATCCAGATCACCGAGTTCGGCGGACCCGAGGTCCTCGTGCCCACGGAGCTGCCGGACCCGGAGCCGGGCCCCGGTCAGCTCCTGGTCGACGTCGCCCTCAGCGGGGTGAACTTCGCCGACACCCACCAGGCGGAGAACAGCTACCTGTCCCCCTCCGACCTGCCCATGGTCCCGGGCAGCGAGGTCGCCGGGCGCACCGGGGACGGCCGCCGGGTGGTGGGCCTGCTCAACGGCGGTGGAGGCTACGCCCAACGGGCGGTGGTCGACCCCAACCTGGCGTACGACATCCCGGACGACGTGACGGACGCGGCGGCGCTCGCCCTGGTCGTGCAGGGCGCCTCGGCCTGGCTGCTGCTGCGCCGGACCACCCGGATCGAACCCGGGGAGTCGGTCGTGGTGCACGCCGCCGGCGGCGGCGTGGGCACCCTCGCCGTGCAACTGGCCCGGCGGTTCGGCGCCGGTCGGGTCATCGCCGTGGCCAGCACCGGGGACAAGCGCGACCTCGCCCTGGAGCTGGGCGCCGACGCCGTCGTGGACTCCTCCGCCCCGGACATGACCACCGCGCTGATCGACGCCAACGAGGGCAGGCGGGTGGACATCGTCCTGGACATGGTCGGCGGCCGGATCACCGACGAGAGCGTCCGGGCCCTGGCCCCGTTCGGGCGTCTGGGCTTCTACGGGATGGCCTCGCGCGAACAGCCCTCCCCCGTGAAGCTGCCCAACCTGATGCGCCACTCGGCCACGGTCGGCGGCATGTGGCTGCCACACGCCTACCTGCTTCCGGGCGACGTGGTCGGCCAGGCCATGCGCGAGCTCTTCGCCCTGGTCTCGGAGGGCGCCCTCCGCCCGGTGCTGGGGACCATCTACCCCCTGACCGAGGCCCGGCGCGCCCACCAGGACCTGCGGGCCCGCGGCACCGTGGGCAAGCTGACGCTCGACCCCTCGGCGTAGCGGGACGCACCTCTCGGAACGCCCACCTTTACGAAGTAGATTCACTATTGTCCGTTTTTCTCCGTTCCGGGTGGCACCCGGAACGGAGGAAACGGCTTTCGGCGTCAGGCCCGGGCCGCGCGCACGGCCTCCCGGACGGCGGGCACCACCTCGGCGGCGAACAGCTCCACCTGCGTGGCCGCGTTCTCCGCCGGGCCGAGCACGAACGTGTCCATGCCGTGCTCCAGCACGAACCCGGTCACCGCCTCGACCCACGCCTCCACCGGTCCGCGCAGAGGGTCCCCCGGGGCGCCCTCGACGCCACGTCCGGTGATCGTGCCCCACAGGTTGTACACGCGGCGCACGGACGCCGGGCCCCGCCCGGCCTCGGCCGCTCCCGCGTCGATCCGGGCGTGCGCCTCCGCCAGCCGCTCCGGCCCCAGGTTCGCGTGGGAGACCACCCAGCCGTCGGCGCTCCGGCCCACGGCCCGCAGCATGCGCGGACCGCCCACCCCGAGCCAGATACCCATGTCGTGCACGGGGGCGGGTCCCGGCCTGACCCCCGCGAGCCGGTGGTACTCCCCCGCGAAGCGCACCGAACGCTGGTCGGACCACATCAGCCGGATCACCTCCATCGCCTCCAGGAGGGAGTCCGCGGCCTCGCGCGGGGTCCGGCGCTCGCCGCCCATGGCCTCGATCGCCTCCCAGAACGCCCCGGCACCCAGGCCGAGCTCGAACCGTCCCCCGGAGAGCACGTCCAGGGAGGCCGCGTTCTTGGCCAGGACCGCCGGTGGCCGCAAGGGGAGGTTGGCGACGTCGGGGAAGACCCGCAGGCGCTCGGTGCGGGCCAGCACCGTGGCCATCAGGCTCCAGGTGTCCAGGTGGCGCCGCTGGTAGGGGTGGTCCTGGAACCCGGCGAAGTCGAGACCTCCGCGCTCCGCCGCCTCGATCACCGCCCAGGTCCGCCGCAGGGTGTCCGGGTCGGCGTCCGGGGAGGGGAAGACACCGAAGGCGATCTCGCGCCCGTAGTCAGTACTCACGCTCGTGGCTCCTTTCCACGCGGATCCGTCAGCGGTACACGAGGTCGGCGTATTCGCGGTGGCGTCCGATCCACTCCTTGACGAAGGGGCAGAGAGGGAGGACGGCGAGCTCGCGGGTACGGACGTCGTCCAGGGCCGCGCGGACCAGGATGCTGCCCAGCCCCCGCCCCTCGTAAGCGGGGTCGATCTCGGTGTGGGTGAAGGTGATGAGCTCGTCGGTGAGGATGTACTCCGCGAATCCGGCGACCTCGCCGTCGGTGGTGACCTCGTAGCGGCGGCGCTCGGGAACGTCGGTGACCTCGGTGGCCATGGTGGAACCTCCTGTGTGCGTGGCACGGGCGACCGCGCCCGCGTCCGCGTCATTGTCCCCTGGCCTGCCCACCGGCCCCTTGCGGCACGCGCCCTCACCGACATAGAGTCTCCGTGACATACCGACCAGTCGGTCTAGGGAGTACGCATGACATCGCGGTTCGGCGGGCGCACCGCCATCATCACCGGTGCCAGTCGCGGCATCGGCCTGGCCGTCGCCCAGCGACTCGTCTCCGAGGGCGCACGCGTGTGCGTCACCGCGCGCAAGCCCGAACCCCTCAAGGAGGCGGTCGAGGCCCTGGGCGGCCCCGAGCACGCCATCGGGATCCCCGGCCGGGCCCACGACCCCGAGCACCAGGACGCCGCGATCGCCGCCACCGTCGACGCCTTCGGCGGCGTCGACCTGCTTGTCAACAACACCGGGATCAACCCGGTCTACGGCCGCATGGTCGACCTCGACCTCGACGCCGCCCGCAAGATCTTCGAGGTCAACGTGCTCTCCGCGATCTCCTGGGTCCAGAGGGTGTACCGCGCCGGAATGGCCGAGCACGGCGGCGCCATCGTCAACGTCTCCTCCGTGGCCGGAACCAAACCCGCCCCCGGAATCGGCTTCTACGGCGCCAGTAAGGCCATGCTCAGCCACATCACCGAGGAACTCGCGGTCGAGCTGGGCCCCGGGGTCCGTGTGAACGGGGTCGCCCCCGCCGTGGTCAAGACCCGCTTCGCGGAGGCCCTGTACGAGGGGCGCGAGGCGGAGGTGGCCGCCCAGTACCCTCTGGGCCGCCTCGGCGTGCCCGAGGACGTCGCGGGCGCGGTCGCCTTCCTGCTCTCCGAGGACGCCGCGTGGGTCACCGGCCGCACCCTGGTGCTGGACGGCGGCGTCACCCTGACCGGAGGGGTGTGAACGGCATGGATCCCGACGGCATCGGAGCCGTGGTCACCGGCGGCGGGAACGGGATCGGCGCGGCCCTCGCCCGCCGCCTCGCCGGGGCCGGAGCACGCGTCGTGGTCAACGACCTGGACGCGGACGCGGCGCGGGCGGTGGCCCGGGAGATCGGCGGGACCGCCGTCCCCGGGGACGCCGCGAGCGAGGAGGGCGTGGCCGCCCTGGTCGGCGAGGCCGGGGAGCGTCTGGGCGGGATCGACCTGTACGTGGCCAACGCCGGGGTCGCCGTCCACGGCGGACCCGAGGCCCTGGAGGCCGACTGGGACCTGTCCTGGCAGGTCAACGTGATGGCGCACGTGCGCGCGGCCCGAGCGCTGGTCCCGGGGTGGCTGGAGCGCGGCCGTGGCCGCCTGCTCACCACCGT
Organism: Nocardiopsis eucommiae; assembly: GCF_965344335.1. Taxonomy (NCBI): domain Bacteria; kingdom Bacillati; phylum Actinomycetota; class Actinomycetes; order Streptosporangiales; family Nocardiopsidaceae; genus Nocardiopsis; species Nocardiopsis eucommiae. The sequence goes on along the minus strand of NZ_CBDRIY010000023.1, from coordinate 31,020 downwards.
GTCCGCCGCCGGCCTGCTCAGCATGCTGGGCAGCGCCCCGTACTCGGTGACCAAGCACGCGGCGCTGGCCTTCGGTGAGTGGATGTCGGCCACCTACGGGGACCGGGGCATCACCACCCAGTGCCTGTGCCCCCTCGGTGTGCGCACCGGCATGCTCGACTCCACCGGGCCGGAGGGCCGCGCCATCCTCGCCGGTGAGGCCATCAGCGCGGAGGAGGTCGCCGAGGCCGTGATGGCCGGGCTGGCGGACGGGCGCTTCCTGATCCTGCCCCACCCCCGGGTCGCCGACTACTACGCCGCCCGGGCCACCGACACCGACGCCTGGCTGGCCGGGATGCGCCGTCTCCAGGCACGGGTGTTCACCAGCGAGGAGCGAGCATGAGCGAGGCACTGCCCGGCCTGGACCTGGAACGGCTGCGCGCGCACCTGGACCGCGAAGTGCCCGGCCTGGTCTCGGGGCCGCTCGCGGGCCGGGTGATCACCGGGGGGAAGTCCAACCTGACCTACACGGTCACCGACGGCGCCGGATCGTGGGTGGTGCGCCGCCCGCCGCTGGGGCACGTGCTCGCCACCGCCCACGACATGCCCCGCGAGTACCGCGTGATGACCGCGCTGAGCGGGACGGCCGTGCCGGTGCCGCACACCCACCTGCTGTGCGAGGACACCGAGGTGCTGGGCGCGCCGTTCTACGTCATGGAACACGTGGTGGGCACCCCGCTGCGCACCCTGGACGAGATCGCCCCGTTCGGTTCCACGGGGGTGCGCGCGCTCGCGGACGCCCTCGTCACCACGCTGGGCGAGCTGCACGCGGTGGACCCCGAAGAGGTGGGCCTGGCCGACTTCGGCCGCCCGGTCGGCTTCCTGGAGCGCCAGGTGCGGCGGTGGAGCAGGCAGCTGGAGGCCTCCCGCAGCCGCGACCTCCCCGGAATCGACGAGCTCCGGGACCGCCTCGCCGCCACCCTCCCCGAACAGGGCGCGCCAGCGATCGTGCACGGTGACTACCGGCTCGACAACGTGCTGGTCACCGAGGACGGTCGGCTCACCGCCGTCCTCGACTGGGAGATGGCCACCCTCGGGGACCCCCTCGTCGACCTGGGTCTGATGCTGGTCTACCGGGAGCAGCCCGTGACCGGCGGCCGGAGCCCGGCCACCTCCGCCAGGGGGTTCCCCTCCTCCCCCGAACTCGCCCGGATGTACGCGGCCGCGACCGGCCGCGACGTGTCCCGGCTCGGCTGGTACGTGGCCTTCGGCTGCTTCAAGCTCGCGGTGATCGCCGAGGGCATCCACTACCGGCACGCGCGGGGCCTGACCGTGGGGGCGGGTTTCGACGGGATCGGGGACGTGGTCGTACCCCTGGTCCAGCGCGCCCACTCCGTACTCAAGGAGGACTGAGGACCGATGGACTTCGCATTCGACGCCCGGACCGAGGAGCTGCGGGCCCGGCTGCTGGCCTTCATGGACGAGCACGTCCACCCCGCCGAGCCCGTGTTCGCCGCCCAGCTGGCCGAGCGCGCGGACCACTGGACCGTCCCGCCCGTGGTCGAGGAGCTCAAGACCGAGGCCCGGCGGCGCGGGCTGTGGAACCTCTTCCTGGCCGGGCACCCCGAACACGGGGGGCTGCCCAACCTCCAGTACGCCCCGCTGGCCGAGATCACCGGGCGCAGCCCCCAACTGGCCCCGGTGGCGCTCAACTGCTCGGCCCCGGACACCGGGAACATGGAGGTGCTGACGATGTTCGGCACCCCGGCGCAGAGGGAGCGGTGGCTGGAGCCCCTGCTGGACGGGCGGATCCGCTCCGCCTTCGCGATGACGGAGCCGGGGGTGGCCTCCTCCGACGCCACCAACATCACCACCAGGATCGTCCGGGAGGGCGACGAGTACGTGGTGAACGGACACAAGTGGTTCATCACCGGGGCGCTCAACCCGGCCTGCGAGGTCCTCATCGTGATGGGCCGGACCGACCCCGGCGCCGAGCGGCACCGCCAGCAGAGCATGGTGCTGGTGCCGAGGAACACCCCGGGGCTGCGGATCGAGCGCGGCATGAGCGTGTTCGGCTACGACGACAGCGACCACGGCGGTCACGCGGAGGTGTTCTTCGAGGACGTCCGCGTGCCGGTCGGGAACCTGGTGGGGGGCGAGGGCGAGGGGTTCGCGATCGCCCAGGCCCGGTTGGGACCGGGGCGCATCCACCACTGCATGAGGTCGATCGGCATCGCCGAGCGCGCCCTGGAGCTGACCTGCAGGCGGGTGCTGGAGCGGGTCGCGTTCGGTCGGCCGCTGGCTGAGCAGGGCGTGGTCCGTGAGTGGATCGCGGAGGCCCGGGTGGCGATCGAGCAGCTGCGCCTGCTGGTGCTCAAGACGGCCTACCTGATGGACACCGTGGGCAACAAGGGGGCGCACACCGAGATCCAGGCGATCAAGATCGCCACCCCGCGCACGGTGGAGTGGATCCTGGACCGGTGCGTGCAGGCGCACGGCGCGGCCGGGGTCAGTCAGGACACTCCGCTGGCCGGGTGGCAGGCGGGGGTGCGCTCGCTGCGGCTGGCCGACGGCCCGGACGAGGTGCACCTGCGTTCGCTGGCCCGGGCGGAGCTGCGCAGGTACGCGTCGGGGAACTGAGCCTCGCGCCGCCGTGGGGCGGCGCCGAGGGTGAGGGCCGGGGGCGGAACGCGCCCCCGGCCCTCGGCCGTCCGCCTCCCGTGGCGCCGGTCGGTCCTCAGGTCTGCGGGCGCAGCCCCGCGACGAGCAGGTCCGCGAAGTGGCGGCCGACGTCGTCGCCGGTGAGTTCGCCGTCGTGCCGGTACCAGGTGCCCAGGTGGTGCACGGAACCGAAGAAGTAGTCCACGACCAGGTCGGCGGGGACGTCTGAGCGGAAGACCCCCTCGCTCTGGCCCTGCTCGATCATCGCGCGGAAGATCTCGTGGTAGGCACGGCGTTCGGCCCGCACGCTGCGCTGCTTCTCCGGGGCGAGCTGGTGCATGGACCGGAAGAAGATCTTGGTGTCGTCCATGTTGGCGACGCTGGTGACGATGACGTCGGCGGCGGCGGCGTGGACGCGTTCGGCCACGGGCGCCTCGCGGGCGGAGATCTCCACGAGGTGTTCGGTCTGCATCCGCAGCACGCGCGCGTAGACCTCGTGGAGCAGGTCGTCCTTGGAGCCGAAGTAGTGGTACATGGCCCCCTTGGTCACGCCCGCCGCGGCCACGACCTCCTGGACCGAGGTGCTCTCGAACCCCTGCTCAGCGAAGAGCCTCGTGGCCGCCTCCAGCAGGCGTTCGGGCACGGTTCCGTGCCCGGCTCCCGCCTCGGCCGTCCGCCGTCCTCGCGCCATGTCCCGCCTCACCTCGTGCCCCCGCGGTTCCCCGGCGGGAGTGTCGACCACCGACCCCGACAGCATACCGACCGGCTGGTACCTCGCGCGTCGCGCACGGGGCGGGCCGGGGAGCACGGCGACGCGGGGGCGGCGGCCGGGCGCCTCAGTCGAGGAACCGCTCCGCGTACTCGTCGGAGGGCTCGATCGGGGTGATGACGTCGATCAGGACCCCGGCCGGGTCGGCCACGATGAAGTGCCGCTGCCCGAATCCCTCGCTGCGCAGGGTGAGCACGGGCTCCAGCCCGCCCTCGACCACCAGGCGACGCCACTCGGCGTCCACGTCCGCCACCTCGAGGTTGAGCAGCACGCCCTGGGCGGTGGAGGCCCGGTGGCCCTCGGGCAGGGTCGGGTGACCGGCCGCGAGCAGGGCGAGTTCGTGGTCCGGCGGGCCGGGACGGCGCAGGCTCACGTACCAGTCCGCCACGAAGGTGTCCTCGAAGCCGAACCACCGCGTGTAGAAGGCGTGGCTCTCCTGGAGGCGGGGGGTGCACAGCACGGGGTAGAAGCCGTTGAGGCGCATGAGCGCTCCTTTCGCATACCAACGGTATGTCGAGTACGCTATTCACGTACCGTCGGTATGTCAACAGGAGGATCCGTGACCAGGGACACCGGAGCCAGGGCCGAACAACGGGAGCGCACCAGACGCGCCCTGGTCCGGGAGGGCCGCCGCCTGTTCACCGAGCGCGGGTACGGCGGGGTGGGCCTGGCCGAGATCGTGGCCGCCGCCCAGGTAACCAAGGGCGCGCTCTACCACCACTTCAGGGGCAAGACGGACCTGTTCCGGGCGGTCCTGGAGCAGGCCCAGGCGGAGGTGGGCGCCGCCGTGGCCGAGGCCGCCGACGCCCACGAGGACCCGTGGGAACGGCTGACCACCGGGTGCCGCGCCTTCCTCACCGCCAGCACCGCCCCCGACGTCCGTCGCGTCATGCTGGTGGACGGGCCCGCCGTCCTGGGGTGGAGCGAGTGGCGCGCCCTCGACGAGACCTCCTCCGCGCACCACCTGGCCGAGGAGCTCGCCTCACTCGTGGAGGCGGGCGTCATCGCGCCGCGGCCGGTCGCCCCGCTCTCCCACCTGCTGTCCGGAGCCATGAACGAGGCCGCGCTCTGGCTGGCCGACACGGGCACCGAACGCGACCTGGAGGACGTGTGGTCAGCGCTCGCGCACCTGCTGGAGTCGTTGCGCGCCGCCCCCTGAGCGCTTCTCCCGAAACCGGCGGAAGGCCGACCGCACGGGCGATATCGTGGCCCCCATGACGCAGGGGGCACGAGGGGAACGGGCGTGGGACGCGGGTGCGGCGCGGGGGCCGGAGGGCGGGACGGAGGAGTTCCGTGACGACTTCGTCGGGCGCTTCGCCGCCTACTGGCAGTCCCAGGGGCGCCCCAAGGCCGAGGGCCGCATCGTGGGCTACCTGCTGGTGGCCGACCGGGACGCGGTCAGCGCCGAGGCCGTCGCCGAGGGCGCCGGGGTGAGCCGGGGTTCGGTCTCCCAGGCGGTGCGCCGTCTGCGCGAGCTGGGGTTCGTGACCCTCGTGGACGCCCCCGACAGCCGTTCCCGGCTGATCAGCATGGACGAGGACGTCTGGGGCGGGTTCCTGCGCAACGAGCGCTCCTACCTGCGTCAGCAGCGCGACCTCGCCGCCTCCGCGCTGGAACGCCTCCCCGACCTGGGTGAGTCCTCCCGCGCCCGGCTGCACAACATGTACGACTACATGACCTGGCTGGACGGCTACCACGACGTGCTGCTGGAACGCTGGGAGGAGTACAAGGCCGCCCGGGGTGAGCGAACCCCGCCGGGCCCCGGGGCCACGACGCCGAGGCCCCGGCCGGGCACCTGAGGTCAGGGGGTCGCGGGCGCCCGCTCGTGCGGGATCACCAGCGGCGTCCCGGTTCGAGGATCCGGCACCACGTCGCAGGCCAGCCCGAACACCGACGCCACCCGCTCGGCCGTGACGACCTCCTCCGGGGGCCGTCCGCGACCACCGCTCCTCCGTCCATCATCACCACACGCGTGGCGAACCGGGCCGCCTGGGCGAGGTCGTGCAGGACCGCGACCACGGTGCGCCCGCCGCGGTGCAGGTCGGCGAAGAGCTCCAACAGGTCGTACTGGTGCGCGATGTCGAGGTAGGTGGTGGGCTCGTCCAGCAGCAGCGTGCCGCTGTCCTGGGCCAGGACCATCGCCACCCAGGCGCGCTGGCGCTGTCCTCCCGAGAGCGACCCCACCTGGACGTGTGCGAGGTCGGTGAGCCCGGCCAGCTCCAGGGCCCGCGCCACGGCGGTCTCGTCCTCCGGGCTCCACTGCCGCAGCAGGGTGTGGTGCGGGAAGCGTCCGCGCGCCGCGAGGGCGCGGACGGTGATGCCCTCGGGGGCGAGGGGGCTCTGCGGCAGCAGCGCCAGTTGGCGGGCGACCGCCTTGGGGCGCTGTGAACGCACGTCGCGCCCGTGCAGCAGCACCCGCCCGGAGCCCGGCTTGTTGACCCTCCCCAACGCCTTGAGCAGGGTGGACTTGCCGCAGCCGTTGGGGCCGACGATCACGGTGAACTCGCCCCGGGCGATGGTCAGGTCCAGGTCGCGCACGACCGGGTCCGCGCCGTAGCCCAGGGTGAGGCCCTCGGCGGCCAGGACCGGGACGGTCTCTCGGCTCACAGTCTTCCCTTTCGCCATTCACGGATGAGCAGGTAGCCCAGGTACACACCGCCGAACGCCAGGGTGAGGACGCCGACCGGCAGGCCCTCGGCGATCGGCGCGTGCTGGACGGCCAGATCGGCCGTGACCAGCAGGAACGCCCCCACGAGACCGGACAGCGCCAGGTTGGGGCCGGGCGCCCCGCTGAGCCTGCGGGCGATCTGCGGAGCGGTGAGGGACACGAACGCGATCGGCCCGGCCACGCTCACCGCCGCCGCCGACAGCACCACGGAGAGGACGACCGCGGCGGTGCGGCTGCTGGCGGCCCGGGCCCCGAGGGAGTCAGCGAGCTCGTCGCCCATCTCGTTGACGGTGATGGGACCGGCCAGGGCCACGACCATCGGGACCGCGAGCGCCAGGGTGAGCCAGATCGTGGTGGAGTGCTCCCAGGAGCGGGCCCCGAGGCTGCCGTTGACGTACGCGGCCAGGACACTGGCCTTGTCGCGGGCCATTACCGAGACCACGAAGTGCGTGAAGGCCTGGGCCATGGCGGCCACGCCGATGCCCGCGACGATCAGCCGCCCCGGGTCGCGCAGCCCGGTTCCGGTCACGGCGGCCACGACCGTCACGGCCAGGGCCGCTCCGGCCAGCGCTCCCAAGGGGACGGGCACGATTCCGGGGAACACGAGCGCGACGAGGGCCGCACCCGCCCCGGCCCCCGCGCCCAGCCCGATCACGTCGGGGCTGCCCAGCGGGTTGCGGGTCACGGACTGGAAGAGCGCACCGGCCAGGCCCAGGGCGACGCCCGTGCCCACGGCCACGGACAGCCGGGGGCCGCGCAGCCGTTCGAGGGCGAACAGGTGGGTGGCCTCCCCCTGGCCGGACAGGACGGCGGGCAGCTGGGTGAGGGGCACGCCCAGGCGGCCCAGGCTCAGGGTGGCGGCGGCCGCCGCGAGCAGGAGCACCGACAGCAGGAGTCCCACCGCCAGGGAGCGTCGGTGCAGCGGCAGCGCGACGTGGCGGCCGAGTCGCAGGACCGGGAAGGGGGGTCGCGGGGCGGTGGCGGGTTCAGGCGCCGTGCCGGGGCCCGCCCGGTCCGCCCCGGATCGGATCTGGTGGCTCACGTTCCCGTCCTCGACTTCCGGACCACGTACAACAGCACCGGCGCGCCCACGAAGGCGGTGACGACGCCCACCATGAGTTCCATGGGCCGCACCAGGGTGCGGCCCACGACGTCGGCGACCAGCAGCAGGGAGGGGCCGACCAGCAGGGCGAAGGGCACCTGGAGGCGGAAGTCCACCCCGACCAGCCCGCGCACCACGTGCGGGACCGCCAGGCCCACGAAGGCGATCGGTCCGACCGCGGCGGTGGCCCCCGCCGCGAGCACGGTGCCCGCGAGCAGCCCTCCGGAGCGCGCCAGGAACACGTTGGCGCCGGTGGCCACGGCCGCCTCCTCCCCCAGGGCCAGAGCGTTGAGCGAGCCCATGACCAGCAGGGCCAGCAGCGTGCCCGCACCGACCACCGGCAGCACGGCCAGGACCACGTCGTAGCCGCGCCCCGCCAGCGAACCCACCACCCAGTAGCGGTAGCTGTCGAACACGTCCGGCATGTTCAGCGAGACCGCCTGGACGTAGGCCATGAGCACCGCCGAGACCACCGCCCCGGCCAGGACGAGACGGACCATGCCGCCGTCCCCGCCCCGGGTGCCCACCGTGTGGGCGGCCAGCCCGGCCAGCAGGGCACCGGGCAGGGCCCACCAGACGGTGGCGGTGGTGGAGGCGGGGCCGAGGAGCGCCGTGGCGGTGACCACGGCGGCGGCCGCGCCCGCGTTGACTCCCAGGAGACCGGGGTCGGCCAGCGGGTTGCGGGTCACTCCCTGCATGAGGGTGCCCGACAGGGCCAGCGCGGCCCCGGCCACGATCCCGAGCAGGGTGCGCGGGAAGCGGCTCTCGACCACCACGGTGACGTGGGGGTCGCCCTCTCCGAGGAGCACCTGCCACACCTCGACCGGCGAGGTCGGCCTGCTGCCCGCCACCAGGCTGAGCAGGACCGCGCCGACCAGCACCGCCCCGGCCGCGACCAGGACGAGCGCGGCGCGGGCGGGGCCGGTGCGGGGCGGCGCCGCGGATGTCTTCACGATCACGTCGCCGGTTCGCCTCAGTCGTCCAGGGTCCGGGCGGCCTCGTGGATGAGGGGGACGTACCGTTCGATGACCCAGGGCACGGTGAGCGGGTTGATCAGGGAGGAGGCGGTGACGAAGGAGTTGTCGTCACTGGTGACCACGGAGCCGCGTTCGATGGCGGGGATGGAGCCGTACAGGTCCTGGGACTCGATCTCGGCCCGCGTCTCGGCGTCGGTGTAGAAGGTGAAGAGGAGGTCGCTGTCACCGAACCGGTCGGCGTTCTCCAGGCCGACCAGGGCGGAGTCGGTGCCCTCGGTCTCGGGGAAGGTGTCCACGACCGGGTCGACCTGGAGCCCCAGGCCGCGCACCATGGCGACGCGCTGTTCGTCGGGGAGGAAGACGCCGAGCGTGCCGGGCCCGTCGGTGTAGACGTAGGAGAAGGTGAGGTCGGCGAACTCGGGGTTCTCGGCCGCCGCCTCCTCGAACCGGCCCTCGATGTCCGCGACGAGGCCGTCGGCCTCCTCGGGCTGGCCGAGCGCCCGGCCGATGATCTCGATCTGCTCGTCCCAGTCGGTGCTCCAGGCGAGGTCCGGGTAGGCGACCGTGGGGGCGATGTCCGTGAGGATGTCGTACTGCTCCTGGGTCACCCCGGACCAGGGGGCCAGGATGACGTCGGGGGCGAGTTCGATGATCGCCTCGAAGTCGATGTCGTCGGCCCCGGCGAACTGCTCGGGCAGCTCCTCGCCGGACTCGGTGACGGCCTCGTGGATCCAGGGCAGGTACCCGGTGTCGTCGCTGCCCCACTCGTAGCTCTCGATGCCGACCGGCACGGTGCCCAGGGCGATGGCGGTCTCGGCGGAGCCCTGGCCGAGGGTGACGACGCGTTCGGGGCGTTCGGGGATCTCGGCGGTGCCGAGGGCGCTCTCGATGGTGACGGGGAAGGTCCCGTCCGCGTCGCCGCCCGGGGAGGTGTCCTCACCGTCCGTCCCGCAGGAGGCGAGGCCGAGGGCGAGGGCCGAGGTGAGGGCGATGCCGCCGACGCGGCGCAGGGTGGAGTTCATGCTCACTGCTTTCTTCGTCACGGGGAGCGGCCGCGTCGCTCTGGGCGGGCCGGATACGCGCAGGGGGAGGCCCAGGGGAGGGCAGCGCGAAGAAGCCAACAAAACGGGAGAACCCCGACATCAAGCAAGGTTAGTCTAACCTCACTTGATGCGATTTCAAAAAATCTGAACACGGAGCCTCCCCCACCCTGCGAGTCCGGTGGGACTCCGTCCGTTATCGGGCGCTCGATCCAGGCGGAGGGGAGTCCAACGGAGTCACCGCAGAAACCTCCTCTCGCGGAGGGACACATCGGTCTGCCGGTCGCGGGAACACGCCCAAGAAGACCGCCGCCATCGCGGCAACGGAGAAAGCCGCCCGATTCCGTGAACCGAGCGGCTGGAGAGGTGCGAGCTATGGGTGTTGTCCGTGAGGTCAGGGGCGGCGGTCGGTGAGGACGTTGCTCACCCCGCCCAGGTACCCGATGAACTGGCGGGTGGCCAGGGAACCGAGCCGTTCACGGCCCAGGAACCGGGGCGGGGAGAACCGCGTGATCGCCTCCGCGCCCGAGGCCAGCGACGCCAGCTGCACCGGCCCCCGCCGCACCCCCTCGTACCGGCGCAGCGCGGCGGCGGGATCGGCCTCGGCGCCCTCGTCGGACAGGGCCAGGGTCAGCGCCCACGCGTCCTCCAGGGCCTGGTTCGCCCCCTGCGCGGTGGAGGACGCGAAGGCGTGCGCGGCGTCGCCCAGCAGCGTCGCCCCGCCCTCACCCCAGACCCGGCGCACCCGGTGGCGCACGTGCTCGGAGAACGCGAGGTCCTCGTCGCGCAGGTCCTCCAGGACCGCGCGTACGTCGGGGTCGGTCCAGCCCTCGAACAGCCGCCGCAGCACACTCGCCGGGGAGGTCGGCGTGGGGATGCCCGGCCGCCAGCGCACGTCGAACCACCACTGCACGAGGCCGTCTCCGGCGGGCATCATCCCGCACACACCCTGACGCCCCTGGACCACGGCCGCGAGCGTGCCCGACGCCAGGTCCGCGGGCACCCGGGTCAGCCCCTGCCAACTGGCCCAGCCCGTCGGGCGGGCCGGATCGCCCTCCCACAGGTCGCGGCGTGCGGCGGAGCGCACACCGTCCGCGCCGACGACCACGTCACCGGTGGCGCTGGAACCGTCCCCGAAGAGCGCGCTCACGGTGCCGTCGGTGTTGACCCGCACCCGGGTGCACACGCGCCCGTACCGCACGGTGCCCTCGGGCAGCCCGTCGGCGAGGAGGTCGAGGAGCGCGCGCCGGGGCACGGTACGGGACTCGGACCCGTAGTGGTCGCCCACCGCGTCCACGTCGAGCGTGTAACGCGTCCGCCCGGACGGGTCGCGGTTCTCCAGGCCGTCGAGACGCCGCCCGATGCCCCCGACCTCCACCCCCAGGGCACGCAGGGCGGCGGTCCCGTTGGAGTAGAGGCCGACTCCGGCGCGGCCGGGGCGCGGTTCGGGCGCGCGCTCGTGGACCTCGACCCCGTGACCCCTCCCGACGAGTCCCCGGGCCAGGGCGAGCCCTCCCACACCGGCTCCGACGATGACGACTCTCATGAAGGCCCCACTCCCGCTCGATCGGCTGACCCACACAGTACTCACGGATCGGACGCGGGAGCAGGGCCCGGTCGGGAGGATCAGTGGAACAGGTGGACGCGGGCCTCCCAGGGACGCAGCGGGGCCGGAGCCGGGCCGGAGCCGGGGAGGTTGCCGATCAACAGTGTGGAGTCGGGGCCCGCCACGTCCTCGGGCAGATCCACTTTCACCGTGTGGTCGCTCCAGTTGGCCAGCACCAACAGCACCTGACCGTTGTACGCCCGCGTGTAGGCGTAGACCCGCGGGTCCTCCTCCAGCAGTGGAGCGAAGCGTCCGTGCGCGATGACCTGGTGCTTCTTGCGGAGCGCGATCAGACGCCGGTAGTGGTGGAAGACCGACCCCTGGTCCGCGACGGCGGCCTCGGCGTTGATCCGCGTGTGGTTGGGGTTGACTCCGATCCAGGGTGTCCCGGTGGTGAACCCGGCGTTCTCCCCCGCGGTCCACTGCATGGGGGTGCGCGCGTTGTCCCGGCTCATCCGGGCGATCCCGGCCATGGCGGTCGCGGCGTCCACCCGGCCGCTCTCCACCATGGTCCGGTGGTAGTTGAGGGTCTCCAGGTCCCGGTAGTCCGCGATGTCGTCCAGGTGGGCGTTGGTCATGCCCAGTTCCTCGCCCTGGTAGACGTACGGGGTGCCCTGCATCATGTGCAGGGTGGTGGCGATCGCGGTCGCCGACTCCACCCGGTACCGGCCGTCGTCACCGAACCGCGAGACCACGCGCGGCTGGTCGTGGTTGTTCCAGTACAGACTGTTCCAACCCCGGTCGTTGAGCCCGGTCTGCCAGCGGTTGAGCGAGGCCTTCAGCCGGACCAGGTCCAGCGGGCGGGGATCGAACTTGCCGCCGGGGCCGTGGTCCAGGTCCACGTGCTCGAACTGGAACACCATGTCCAGCTCGCGGTTGACCGGATTGGTGTGGATGCGCGCCTGCTCCACGCTCACCCCGGGCATCTCCCCCACGGTGAGCACGTCGCGTCCGGCGAAGACGGTCTCGTGCATCTCGTGCAGGAACTCGTGCATGCGCGGCCCGTTGATCGCGTGTTCGGCGAAGTCCCCGTAGTCGCCGGTCCGTGGCCCGTCGGGGAGCTTGGGGTTCTTGGACACGAAGTTGATGACGTCCATCCGGAACCCGTCCGCGCCCCGGGCCAGCCACCACAGGGCGATCTCGTGCACGGCCGCGCGCACCTTGGGGTTCTCCCAGTCCAGGTCGGGTTGCGACGGGCTGAACAGGTGGAGGTAGTACTCGCCGCGCCCCTCGTCGTAGGTCCAGGCGGGACCAGAGAAGACCGAACCCCAGTTGTTGGGCGGGCCGCCGTCGCGGCCGGGCCGCCAGACGTAGAAGTCGCGCCGGTCCGGGTCGCCCTCGCGGGAGGCGGTGAACCAGGGGTGCCGGTCGCTGGTGTGGTTGACGACCAGGTCCATCACCAGGCGCATGCCGCGCTCGTGCAGCCCGTCCCGAAGGCGGTCCCAGTCCTCAAGGGTGCCGAACCGGGGGTCGATGGCGGTGTGGTCGCTGATGTCGTAGCCGTTGTCGTCCCACGGCGAGGGGTAGACGGGCGACAGCCACACCACGTCCACACCGAGCAGCTTCAGGTAGTCGAGCTTCCCGATGATCCCGGGCAGGTCTCCGACGCCGTCGCCGTCACTGTCGCTGAAGCTGCTCGGATAGATCTGGTAGACGACGCTGGACTTCCACCAGTCGGCGCTGGATTCGGGCATGTGTTCCTTCTCGGCTCGTGGTCGGCTCACCATTCAATCGTTCCGGGCCCCCGTTGTGGAGGGGAATCGCGGCGCCTTCGGGCAGCCGGTTTCCAGGGCAGGAAGCCTCTGGAGGGAACTGGTCTGGACCGGTAGTGTGCACGGGCCCTCACGACCGGCGCGGGGGTGACGGAGGGGTGCCCCATGGAGCACGGTGGACCGACGGACGAACTCGACCGGACACCGCGGAGGCCGGAACCGCACGCCGCGCCCCGGCCCCGGCTGTGGTCCCGGGACTTCGCCCTCTTCTTCGCCGCGCGCGCCGTGGCCAGGACCGGGGACGGGATGCTCCCTGTCGCCCTGGCGGCCGGACTGCTCGCGCACGGGATGGGTGCGGGCGGTGTCGGGCTGGCGATGGCCGCGTTCTCCGCCTTCTTCGTGGGTTCCGTCGTCTTCGGCGGGGTGCTCTCGGACCGGTGGGGCGCCCGGCGCATGATGGTCGCCGCCGACCTGGTGCGCGTGGTCACCCAGGGAACGGCGGCCGTGCTGTTCCTTACGGGGCACGTGGTGCTGTGGCAGATCTGTGTGATCGGCGCGGTCAACGGGATCGCGGCCGGGGCGTTCCAGCCGGGGGTGGCCTCGGTGGTGCCGAGGGTGGCCCGGGACGTGCAGGGTGCCAACGGGGCCATACGCACGGCGGAGGCACTGGCGACGCTGATCGGCCCGGCGTTGGCGGGGCTGCTGGTCGCCGTGTTCTCGGCGGCCGGGGTCTTCGTCGTGCACGCGGCGACCTACGCGGTGGGGGCGCTGCTGCTCGCGCTGATCCGGCTCCCCGAGCCGACCCGTCGGCGCGGCGAGGGGCCGGGGTACGTCGCGGACCTCGTGGAGGGGTGGAGCGAGTTCCGGTCGCGGACCTGGATGTGGTCGGTGATCCTGCTGTGGATGGTGCTGATGGTGACCATGTGGGGGCCGAAGATTCCCCTGACCTCGACGGAGATCATCCTCGGCCACGGCGCCCAGGCGTTCGGGCTGGTGAGTTCCGCGCTGGGCGGCGGCACCGCTCTGGGCGGTGTGCTCGCCATGCGGGTGCGGCCGCGTTTCCCCCTGCGCGCGGGGGCGGTCGCGCTGTTCGGGGCGGGCGCGTACTCGATGGCCGTCGGTCTGGGGTTGGGGGTTCCGTTGCTGGCGCTGGGCGCGGCGGTGAGCGGCGCCGCCGTGGGGTTCTGGGGCGTGATGTGGATGACCAGCGTGCAGACACAGGTTCCGGGGCCGGTACTGGGCCGCATCCACGCCTACGAGGTGGCCGGGTCGTTGGCCATGCTGCCGGTGGGTCAGGCCCTGGCCGGTCCGGCCGCCGGTCTGTTCGGGGCGCGGACCGTGCTGCTGGTCGGCGGGGTGGCGACGCTCGCCGTGGGACTGGTCCTGCTCTTCCTGCGGCCGGTGCGGAACCTCACCGCGGTTCCCCCGTCACACCACTGAGTGGGTCGGACCGATCCGCGAGCCGGTCGCCCCCGTCGCGCCCGCGTCCCTGATCGGAGCGGTTCCTCGCTGGTCTCACCGTCCCGCCCCTGACAGGGTGGACCCGACACCTCCCCGGGGTACGTCTCCGGGGGTTCGCACGACGAAGGGGACGCCATGTGCTTGCACGGAACCGGTGAGACCGTGAGGGCCCGAACGGAGCACACCGCGCCCGCCGGGCCACCGATCCCTCCACTCTCCCCGCGTCCCTGGCCGAAGGGCTTCCGCCGGGTCGTCGACCTCAGCCACACCATCTCCCCCACCATGCCGTCCTGGGACGAGGAGAAGCCGGCGCGGGAGACGGTCGTCCCACCCGCCGCCCCAGGGGAGTTCGGGCTCTACCTCCAACGGTGGAGCATGACCGAGCACACCGGCACGCACCTGGACGCGCCCGGCCACGTGATCGGCGGGGGCCGTCTCGTTCCGGACATCGATCCGTCCGAACTGGTCGCCCCGGCCGCCGTGATCGACATCCGGGCCCGGGCCGCCGAGGACCCGGACACGACGGTGACCGTGGACGACGTCCACGCCTTCGAGCGCGTCCACGGACGCGTCCCCGCCGGGGCGGCGGTCCTGATGTGCTCGGGATGGAGCTCTCGCTGGGCCGAGGGGGACGACCGGGTCCGCGGTGTCGCGGAGGACGGCTCCTGGCACTTCCCCGGGTTCTCCCCCGAGGCCTGCGACTTCCTGTTCTCCCAGCGGGCCATCGCCGGAACCGGGGTGGACACGCTGAGCACGGACCCCGGCTGCTCCACGGACTTCGCCGCCCACGAGGTGGTGGGGCGCGCCGACCGCTGGGGGCTGGAGTCCCTGACCGGCCTGGAGCAGCTGCCGCCGAGCGGGGCGATGATCACGGTGGGCGTGCTGCCCGGGCTGGACGCCTCCGGCGGTCCCAGCAGGGTCCTCGCCCTCTGGTAGTCCGGGTCCGGGGTCAGAGGTGGCCCCGGACCGCACCCCCGGGGGTCCACTCCAGCAGCATGATGGTGGCGTCGTCGGTGAAGGTGCCGCGCTGGTGTTCGTGGATGTCGTGGATCAGGCGCCGCAGAGTCTCGGGGGCGGGCTCGTCGGCGGACGCGGCACGGATGACGAAGTCGGCGAAGCGCTCCAGCCCGAACATCCTTCCCTCGCTGTCGTGCGCCTCCGTGACACCGTCCGTGTAGAGCAGCACCTGGTCACCGGGTTCCAGGGTGACCCGGTGGACGGCGCGCGGGGTGGTGTCGGCGACCACCCCGTCCAGGCCGAGCGGGAGTTCGGGGGTGCGCTCCAGGGCGGCCTCCACCAGGCGTTGGCGTCGGATGAGCAGGGGTGCGGGGTGGGCGCAGTTGGCCCAGGAGAACACGCCGGTGGACAGGTCCAGGGTGGCGAAGATGGCCGTGCAGAAGCGTTCCGGAAGCCAGGTGACCAGGGCGCGTTCCACGTTCTCGGTGAGTTCCGCGAGATCGGCCCCGTTGCGGCGGGCGCTCCGGGCCCCGGCCATGGCGACCGACGCGGTCAGGCCTGAGGCGAGGTCGTGCCCCATGGCGTCCAGGATGACGGCGTGCAGGGTGTCCCGGGTGAGGGAGTGGTCGAAGGCGTCGCCGCCCAGTTCGTAGGCGGGTTCGAGAACGGCCGTGGAGACCCCGCGCCGGGTGCCGAGGGTGCGGGGCGGGAGGAAGGCGCGCAGCATCTCGGTGCGTAGCTGCACGTCGCGGGCGCGGGTGCGGCGGACGTAGGTGTCGCTGTAGGCGCGCTTGGACGTGATGACCAGGGCCAGCAGCGCGGCGAGGGTCTGGCAGCGGCGGAGCCTGGGTTCGTCGATGGCGGGGGTGCGGATGTGCACGACCCCGATGCGGTCGGCACCGTCCTTGAGCGGAAGCCAGAGGCTGAGCGCGTCGGCGCCGCCCTCGACCAGCCGCAGGGTGTCCGACCGGTAGGCCTCTCCGGCGATGGTGGACTCGACGTCGAGGATGGGCCCGCCGGTGAGCGGGACCAGCAGACGTTGTTGCAGGTCCACGAGGTGAACGGTGATCTTGCCGAGTCCGATCGCCGCCCCGTAGCGGTCGGCGGCCTCCAGGACCTCGACGGGGCCGCTGGTGTGCACGGATCGGACGAGGTTCTGGAACAGGAGTTCGCTCTGACCGAGCGCCCCCGTCGCGTCGTGTGCCTCTTCCATGCCCACCCCCGCCGTTCGCGGCCGGTCGGGGGTCCCCGGCGTCGCCCACCAGTGTCGCACCGGCGGCGCCGCTCACCCAGTCTCCGGCTGGCGTGTCCCTGAGCAGGTCAAACCGGAGGATTCGGCCACACGACCCCCGGGAGTCAACTTTGATTGACTTTTTCCAGCGGTCAACCTAGATTGACTTCACGGGAGTGCGCGACGTCCGCGACCCCGCCCACCATTCGGGGAGGACCCATGACCCTCACCTTCGACGACCCCGCGCCCGACCCCCGGGATCCGCGCGCCTGGGCGGCACACGGCTTCACCGTGGACGAGGCGCGCGGAGGGATCGACGCGGGCTTCCCGCCCGACACCGCCGAACGCTGGCGCGCACGCGGGGTGCACCGTCCCGCCCCGGCTCAGCGGGTGGCCCGGGCCCCGTTCCCGACGCTCCTGGAACCCCCGGGCGGAACGAAGGCTCCCACGGCGTGGGCCGCGCCGCGCTCCTCGGAGCGTGCCACGATCCGGCCGCCGTGCACACGGATCGCGACCTCGGTGTCGTCGTGCGGGTCGACGGCACCGGCGGCCACGGCCAGCCCCGGGTCGAGCACGATCCTCGGGCTCGCCCAAGCGTCGGCGGGAAAGGAGGGGGACAGGCAGGCACGGAGTTCGGCCACGGCCAGACGGACCAGCGGGAGGAGTTCGGCGGGCTCGGCGGTGACGGGCACGAGCGTCACCGGCACCCCCTCCGGGACGGCGCGCAGGCCCTCCTCCACGGCCTCCAGCCGGTGCAGCCCCAGCACGGCCACGACGCCGTCCCCGACCGCGATCCGCTCACCGCACAGGGAGTCGAGCGCGGTCGGCGCGGACCAGGGTTCGCCCACGGGACGGGCGTGCGGGACGTGGGCGATGTGCGGAAGCGGCCAGGCGTCGTCCAGGTCCACACCGGCCAGGCGTTCGCAGGAGCGGATGACCGTGAAGGGGTCGGTGAACCCGGGCGCGGCGGCGGCCAGCTGCCCGGCACCGTGCAGGGTGGTCAGGACGCCCTCCGCGACCCGGACCCGCCGCAGACCGGGGTCGGGCGCGGTGTCGAGGCTCTCCAGCGCGCGCCCGAGCAGGATCGCCTGGACCGCCGTGAGCTGGGCGAAGACCCGGCTCACCCGGGGGTCAGCGGACACCTCGGCCATGAGTTCGGCACCGATCCGTTCGTCGGTGCCGGTGAGGGGCAGACGGGCCACCCACGCGCGGGCGAAGGCGCCCAGGGCCCGGACCGCGCCGTCGACGGAGTCGGCCGCCCCGGTCAGGGGCTCGCGCTCGGCCGCCTCGGCCAGCACGGCGAAGTACAGGGCGCGTTTGCCCGGGAAGTTGGAGTAGACGGCGCCCCGGGTGAGGTCGGCGCGGTCCGCGATGCGGTCGATCCTGGCGTCGCGGAAGCCGCGTTCGGTGAACTCCTCACGTGCCGCCGTGAGCACCCGCGCCCGGTTGCGTTCCTGCTGCTGTGCCCTGCTGAGCCGGACCATCTTCCTCCTCGTCTCGGTCCCCCCATCCTACGTTGAGATACCGGAGACACTCAGATACTGTCATCATTCGAATACTCACATCATTTGAACCCGTTGGAGGGTGGAGTGCACCATGACTGAGTACGCGTTCCAGGCCCGGGGCCTGGTCAAACGGTTCGGCCGGACGACCGCGTTGAGCGGGGTCGACCTGGCCGCCCGTCCCGGGTCGGTCCTCGCCGTCCTGGGACCCAACGGCGCCGGGAAGACGACGGCCGTCCGCGTCCTGGCCACCCTCGCCCGCCCCGACGAGGGCACCGCCTCGGTCGGCGGCCACGACGTGGTGCGCGAGGCCCCTCGGGCACGCCGGCTGATCGGCCTGACCGGACAGGACTCGATGGTCGACGACGAACTCACCGGACGGGCCAACCTGGTGCTCCTCGGCCAGCTCCTGGACCTGCGCCGGGAGGAGGCGCGGGCCCGCGCCGACCACCTCCTGGCCCGGTTCGGGCTCACCGACGCGGCCCGGCGCCCTCTCTCCACCTACTCCGGAGGCATGCGGCGCCGCCTGGACCTCGCGGCCAGCCTCGTGGGGAGGCCCAGTGTGGTCTTCCTCGACGAGCCCTCCGTGGGACTCGACCCCGGACGACGCGAGGACCTGTGGCGGATGGTCCGCGAACTCACCGCCGAGGGCACCACCGTGCTGCTCACCACGCAGTACCTGGAGGAGGCCGACGCCCTCGCCGACACCATCGCGGTGATCGACCGGGGCCGCGTGATCGCGGACGGCACGCCAGCCGAGCTCAAGCGCGTGGTGGGCGGGCAGGCCGTGTCCCTGCGCACCACGGACCCCGCCCGGACCGAGGAGGCCGCCGAGGTCATGCGCCGGGTCACGGGCCGAGAGCCCGAGCGCACCCGCCAGACCCTGTCCGTGCCGGTCGAGGGCGACACCTCGGCCTGGGACATGGCCCTGGAACTGCGGGACCGGGAGGTGGCGGTGACCGAGTTCTCCCTGCACCTGCCCAGCCTGGACGAGGTGTTCCTCGCACTCACCGGAGCACCACGGGACACCGACACCGAGAGGGAGACCCCCGCATGAGCACCACCGAGCCACGCACCGGCGCCCCGCGCCCGGCCCCGCTCGTCCGGCACGGCCTCGTCCTCGCCCAGCGCGGGCTGGCCAAGTCCCTGCGCAACCCGGGTTCGCTCGTGAACGGCGTGATGACCCCGGCCCTGTTCATGGTCCTGTTCGTGTACCTCTTCGGTGGGTCGGTGTCCGGCTCCACCGACGCCTACCTCCAGTACCTCTTCCCCGGCGTCCTCGTCATGGGCGCGGGCATCGCCGGGATGCTCTCCTCGGGGCTGACCATCAACATCGACATGAAAAAGGGGGTCTACGACCGGTTCCGGAGCCTGCCCATCGCACGCTCCGCCCCTCTGCTCGGATCGGTCCTGGCCGACCTGGTCCGCTACGTGATCACGGTGGTGGTCCTGTTCGTGATCGGCCACCTCATGGGGTTCCGGGTCGAGACCGACCCCGGCTCCGCGCTCGCCGCCTGCGCGTTGGCCATCGGCTTCGGGGTCGGGCTGAGCTGGGTGATGGTGTTCCTGGGCGTGCTGCTGCGCGACGAGGGCGCTGTCATGGCCGTCACCTTCGTGGCCATCCTGCCGCTGCTGCTGGGCACCAGCATGGCCGCTCCGGTCGAGACCCTGCCCGACTGGCTGCGCTCGTGGGCCGAGACCAACCCGGTCACCCACGCCATGGACGCCGTCCGCGCCCTGCTCACCGGCACCCCGGCGGGTGACGCGGTCACCCTCACGCTGGTCTGGTCCGCGGGGCTGGTGGCGGTGTTCGCCCCCCTGTCGGTCTGGGCGTTCAACCGCGAGCACTGAGCAGGCCTCCCCCGGCGTCGCCGATCCCCCTAGGCTGGCCCCTCCGGTCCGGTTCCCGCCGGGACTCCCCCCGGCGGGGCACGAGAGGAGTCGCGTTGAGCGTCCAGCACCACCACGTCGAGGTGAACGGCCTCCGCCTGCACGTCGCGGAGCAGGGCGAGGGCCCGCTCGTCCTGCTGCTGCACGGGTTCCCCGAGAGCTGGTACTCGTGGCGGCACCAGTTCGCCGTCCTCGCCGACGCCGGGTACCGGGTGGTCGCCCCGGACCAGCGCGGCTACGCCCGCAGCGACCGCGCGCCCAGCACCGAGGAGTACAGCCTCCCCCACCTGGTCGGTGACGTCACCGCCCTGATCGGCGCGCTGGGCGCCGAGGAGGCCGTGGTGGTCGGGCACGACTGGGGGGCGGTGGTCGCCTGGACCACGGCGCTGCTCCGCCCCGACCTCGTCCGCGCCGTGGCGGGGCTGAGCGTGCCGCCGGTGCCGCCCGTGGGGATGCCGTCGGTCACCTCCTCCCGACGCACCTACGGTGACGGCTACTACCAGGCCTACTTCCAGGAGCCCGGTCGGGCCGACGCCGAGTTGTCGGCGGACCCCGCCGCGACCGTCAGGCGGATCCTCGTGGGTGCCTCCGGCGCCCACGAGCCGCGTCCCTGGATCGTCCCGGAGGGAGCCCGTCTGTTGGACACCCTGCCCGAGCCGGAGGAGCTGCCCGCCTGGCTCACCGCCGAGGACGTCGAGGTGTTCGCGGCGGACCACGCGGCCCCGGACGCCTTCACGGGGCCCCTCGACTGGTACCGCAACATCGACCGCAACCAGGGCCTGATGGCGGCGTTCCAGGGGCTGCGCGTCGAGGTCCCGGCGCTGTACGTGGTGGGTGACCGGGACATGGTCACCACCCTGGAGGGTGTCCCCGAACTCCGCGCGGTGCTGTCCGGGATCGCCCCGAAGCTGCACGCGGACGTCACCCTGCCCGGCTGCGGCCACTGGACCCAGCAGGAGCGGCCCGACGAGGTCAACCGGGCCCTCCTGGACTTCCTGACCGCCGTACAGTGAACGGGACCGCGGCCCCCCGAGCCGTACGCCGTTCCGAGGAGAACGACCGTTGTCGACCGCCGAACGACTCCAGAGCCTGTTCGTGGCGCTGGCCGCCGCGACCGGCCTGGCGGCGGGCCTGTCGCTGCCGATCGGCCCGGCGGCCGAACACGTGGTGCTGCCCGCCCTGCTCGTGATGCTCGCGGCGGTGTTCTTCCAGATGGACGCCGCCCACGTGGGTGAGGTCCGCCGCGCCCGGACACTGGTGGTGCTGAGCCTGGTCCTGAACTTCGTGTTCACACCGGCGCTGGCCTGGGCCCTGGGTGCGGGCCTGCTCGGTGGTCAGCCGGACCTGCGCGTCGGCCTGCTGTTGCTGCTGGTCACCCCCTGCACGGACTGGTACCTGGTCTTCACCGCCATGGCACGGGGGCACACCGGGATCGCCGCCGCGCTGCTGCCGGTCAACCTGGTCCTCCAGCTGGCTCTGCTGCCGGTGTACGTGCTGTTGCTGGGCGGGCCCGCCCTCATGGTCGACGCGGGCACCCTCGCGGAGGCGGTCCTGCTCGTCCTGGTGGTGCCGTTGGCCGTGGCGATGCTGGTGCGGTGGGCCTCGGCCCGGTTCGGGGACGCGGACTGGCGCGAGCGCCACGTGACCGGACCGGCCGGGCGCCTGGTGCTCCCGCTGCTGTACACGGCCGTGTTCGCGATGTTCGCCTGGCAGGCGCGTACGGTGCTGGAACACCTCGGTGACCTGGCGGCCCTGCTGGTGCCCCTGGCGGTCTTCTTCGTGGTCCTGCCGCTGGTCGCGGTCGGCCTGTCCCGGATGTGGCGGCTGCCCGCCGACCAGAGGGTGACCCTCACCATGGTCACCACCGCCCGCAACTCCCCCATCGCGTTGGCGATCGCGGTCGCCGCGTTCCCCGACCGACCGCTGATCGCGGTCGCTCTCGTGGTCGGTCCCTTGCTGGAACTGCCCGTGCTGGCCCTGCTCGCCCAGGTGGTGCGTGTGCGTCGTCCCGCCGAGCGGGGCACCACCACGGCCTGACCCGGGCACGCCACCCCCGGAGCGAGAACCACCCCCCAAGTGATGACCTGGGCGGATTCAGCTATTTTGAGGTGTCGGCACGGGGCGTCGGCGATGGCTTCCGGGAGTCGGGGGGTGGAACGCCAGTGACTGCGGCCGAGATCGCGGTGGACTTCGAGGGCGCCGGCCTGGGCGCCTGGCGGCGCGAGCCCAGGACCCGCCTGCGCCGCGCCTCCGCGCTGCCCGAGGGCACGGACTCCCCCTTCGTCATCGTCTCGGAGTCCCACCCGCCGGGAGGACCCACCGAGTGGGAGCCGCACGCGCACCCCGCGCACGAGCTGGTGTGGGTGAGCCACGGGGCGCTGACCGCCCGAGTGGGCGACCGCCTCTTCACGGTCTCGGCGGGATGCGGGCTGTGGGTCCCCGAGGGCGAGGTGCACGCGGGGCGGCTGACGGCCGGGGCCGGGCTGCACAACGCCTTCTTCGCCCCGGACCGCACGCCGCTGGCGTTCGGGGAACCGACGGCCGTGACGATGACCCCCGCCCTTGAGTCGCTGCTGATCCACCTGGCCCGTACGGACATCGACGCCGGGGCACGGGCGCGCGCGGAGGCGGTGGTGTTCGACCTCCTGGAGCCGACCGCCCCACGACTGGCGCTGCGACTGCCCGGCGACACCAGGGCGGACACCATCGCGGAGGCGCTGATGGAGGACCCCTCCGACGACCGCTCCCTGGAGGAGTGGGCCCGGGACCTGGACACCAGTCCGCGCACGATCAGTCGTGTGTTCCGGGCGTCCACGGGGTTGTCCTTCGCGCAGTGGCGACAGTCACTGCGCGTCCACCGCGCCCTGGCGCTGCTCGGTGAGGGGCACGAGGTCCAGGAGGTGTCCGAACTCCTCGGATACGCCCAGACCAGCACGTTCATCGACGCT
This sequence comes from Nocardiopsis eucommiae, assembly GCF_965344335.1. Classification (NCBI taxonomy): domain Bacteria; kingdom Bacillati; phylum Actinomycetota; class Actinomycetes; order Streptosporangiales; family Nocardiopsidaceae; genus Nocardiopsis; species Nocardiopsis eucommiae. The sequence goes on along the minus strand of NZ_CBDRIY010000023.1, from coordinate 8,517 downwards.
TTCCGACGCGTGATGGGCACGACGCCGGGCGCGTTCACGGGTGGCCCGCGCGGGCGCTGACCGGTTCTCCGTATCGGTTGTCCGGAAGTCCTGATTGCAGCCAGGACGCCGCCGAACTTATTCTGAGTGAGTGAAGGCTAACCTAACTTCCCCTGGTGTCACCCCTGCTCACGGCTGCTTCGTCGCACCCTACGGGCGGGTGGCGCGCCGAGCGCCGCGCCGCCCGTGAGCTCCCTGCACGGGGACCGGCTCGTCCTCAGCCACGGCGGGACCACCGTCGTCCACGGAGCCTCGCTGACGATGACGGCCGGACGGGTCACCGCCCTGGTGGGACCGAACGGCAGCGGCAAGTCCACCCTCCTGCGCGCCCTCGCGCGGCTCCACCGGGTCGACGGCGGCGAGGTGACGCTCGGTGGCCGCGACGGTTCGCCGGACCGCCCGGTGTCCCTGCTCAGCGCACGCCGGTTCGCCCGTGAGGTCACGCTGTTCGCCCAGTCCCGGCCCACTCCGGAGGGGCTGACCGTGGGCGAGGTCGTCGCCTTCGGCCGACACCCCCACCGGCGCGGGTTCGCGGGACCGACCGCCGAGGACCGGGAGGCGATCGAGCGCGCGATGCGCGTCACCGGGGTGCGGGACATGGCCGACCGCGCCGCCGGACGGCTGTCCGGCGGGGAGATGCAGCGCGTCTGGCTGGCCGCCTGTCTGTCCCAGGACACCGGCGTGGTCCTGCTGGACGAACCCACCAACCACCTGGACCTGCGGTACCAGGTCGAGACCCTCGACCTGATCCGCGACCTGGTCGAGGACCACGGAGTCGCGGTGGGGGTCGTGCTGCACGACCTGGACCACGCCGCGCGCGTCGCGGACCGGGTGCTGCTGTTGAGCTCCGGTCGGGCGCACGCCGACGGACCGCCGTCCGAGGTGCTCACCACCGACAACCTCAGCGCGGTGTACGGCATCCGGATCGAGGTCACGGCGGACCCGGCCACCGGTCGGCTCCGCATGGACCCCGTGGGGCGCCACCCGGCCCACCGGTAGCCCCTCCTCCGGACACCGCGCCCCCTGATCCTCGCCCCCGCCCCCCGCCCCGAAGTCCCCAGAGCAGTACAGAGCAGAGAGAACCCACCATGACCAGTGCCCGCAGACTCGCGACCCTCACCGCCGTGGCCGTCGCCCTGATCGCGTCGGGGTGCGGCACCACGAGTGTCGACGAGACCGAGCCCGAGGCTGTCGCCGCGCCCCCTTCGGAGGACTGCGCCGCGGACACCACCTCCACCTCGCCCGACCCGGTGACGCTCACCGACGGGGTCGGCCGCGAGGTGGAACTCGACCAGCCCGCCGCACGCATCGCGGTCCTGGAGTGGCAGCAGGTCGAGGACGCCCTCACGCTGTGCGTCACCCCGGTGGCCGTCGCGGACCCCGAGGGCTACCGCACCTGGGTGAGCGCGGAGGAACTGCCCGAGGGCGTGACGGACGTCGGCAACCGCGAGGAGCCCGACCTCGACACCCTCTACGCGCAGGACCCCGACCTGGTCATCGTGGAGGCCGCCGGACCCGACGACGAGATCATCGCCCGGCTGGAGGAGCGCGGCGTGCCCGTCCTCGTCACCCGGGGCGCCGACCCGGCCGACCCCGTCGGCAACATGCTCGACGTCTTCGAGCAGATCGGTGCAGCGACCGGGCGCACCGAACGCGCCGACCAGGTGGTGCGGGAGTTCGAGGACCACCTGACCGGGGCCCGCGAGCAGGTGGCCGACGTCGACCTGCCCACCACCGACTTCCTCTTCTTCGACGGTTGGCTCCAGGGCGGCAACCTCACCATCCGCCCCTACGGTCAGGGCGCCCTGTTCACGGCGCTCGGCGAGGAGCTCGGGATGACCTCCGCCTGGACCGACGACATCAACGACGCCTACGGTGACGGCGGCGTCGACCCCTCCTACGGGCTCGCGCAGACCGACGTCGAGGGCCTGACCGCCGTGGGCGAGGCCAACCTCTTCTACGCCAACGACGAGGGTGTCGGCGGCTACGTGGAGGAGCTGGAGAAGAACCCGATCTGGACCTCGCTCCCGGCCGTGCAGGAGGAGCGGGCGCACGCCTTCCCGCCGCGCGTCTGGGGCGCGGGCGGCCCGCGTTCCACCGCGCAGGCGATCGACGCCTTCGTCGACTCCCTCACCCAGGAATGAGCGACCCGCGTTCCCCCGGGGTCCGGCCGGTCGCAGGGCCGGGCCCCGACCCCCGTGGCGCGGCAACCGGCCCACGCGGTGCGGCCGCGGGGGCGGCGGTGGTCGCGGTACTGGCCGCCGCGATATGCGCGCTGGGACTGTGGCACCTCACGCAGGGCACGTCCGGCGTGGGCTGGTGGGACCTCGTCCGGTTCCTCGCGGGTGACCGGGAGGAGGTCAGCGGGGTGCCGGTCGGCCACGTGCTGGAGGGCTCGCGGCTCCCCCGCCTCCTCGCCGGAGTGGCCGTGGGCTTCGCCCTGGGCGTGGCCGGTGCGCTCCTCCAGTCCGTCACACGCAACCCGCTCGCCTCCCCCGACACGCTCGCCGTCACGGCGGGTTCCTACTTCTCGCTCACCCTGGTCGCCGCGTTCGGTCTCGCCGTCCCGCTCTGGGCCTCGGGGCTGGTGGCCTTCGGCGGCGGTCTGCTGGCCGCCGCGCTCGTGCTGGCGCTCGCCGGAAGCGCCGGGGGGACCGCCACCACGCGGCTGGTGCTGGCCGGTTCGGCGCTGGCGATGGCCCTGGACGCGGCCACCGGCATGCTGCTGATCCTGTTCAAGGACAACACCACCGGGCTCTTCGCGTGGGGCAGCGGATCCCTCGCCCAGCTCAACATCGACGCGTCGCTGCGCGCGCTGCCGCTGATCGTCGCGGTGCTGGTGGTGGCGCTCCTGCTGAGCCGCCGCCTGGACGTGCTCGGCCTGGGCGAGGACACCGCGTCCTCGCTCGGCGTCCCGGTGCGCTCCACCCGGATCACGGCGGTGCTCTGCGCCGTGGTCCTCACCGGGGTGTCGGTGACGCTCGCCGGACCGATCGCGTTCATCGGGCTGGGCGCCCCCGTGCTGGCGCGGCTGATCGCCGCCCGCGTCCCCGCCCTGCACCGGCACCTGTTCCTGGTGGCCGTCTCCGGGCTGCTCGGCGCCGTCCTGATCCTGCTCGCGGACGCGTCCCTGCGCGCCCTCCTGGGCGCCGAAGGAGCCGCGTCCATCCCCACGGGGGTGCCCACGGCGCTGCTGGGCGGCCTCCTCATCGTCGTGCTGGCGCTGCGTCTGCGTGACGCGGGTCCGCTCCGCCGCCCTCCGGGCACGGGATCCGGTCCGCGCTCCCCCCGGAGGTTCCTCGGCGTCCTGCTCGTGACCGCCGTGCTGCTGGTCGTGTCGGCGCTGGTCGGGGTCCTCGCTGGCAGCCTGTGGCTGCGGACCGGGGACCTCCTGCTCTGGTTCCAGGGAACCGCCCCGGAGCTGGTCGCACGGGCCCTCGACGATCGCGTTCCCCGTGTCGCCGCCGCCCTCCTCGCCGGAGCGGCGCTCGCCCTGGCCGGGAGCGTCGTCCAGGGCACCGTGCGCAACCCCCTCGCGGAGCCGGGACTGCTGGGCATCACGGCCGGCGCGGGCCTGGGCGCGGTGATCGTCGTGACCACCAACCCTGCGGGAGGGGTCGGATCCCTGACCACCATGGCCGTGTTCACGGGCCTGGCCACCTTCGCGCTGATCTGTGCCCTGGCCTGGCGAGGTGGTCTGCGCCCGGACCGCTTCGTCCTGGTCGGCATCGGGTGCGGGTACAGCCTGACCGCGGTCACCACGTTCCTCCTGCTGCGCGCCGACCCCTGGCAGACGCCGCGGATCTTCACGTGGCTGTCCGGGACGACCTACGGCCGGACCCTGCCCGACGTGCTGCCCGTCGCCGTGGTCCTCCTCGTGGCGACACCCCTGGTCCTCGGGCTCAGCCGCCACCTGGACCTGCTGGCCGTGGACGAGGACACCCCGCGCATCCTGGGTATGCGGGTGGGCCGGACCCGGTTGGCGCTGCTGGCGCTCGCCGCCGTCCTGGCCGCCGTCAGCGTGGTCGCGGTGGGGGTGGTCGGCTTCGTCGGTCTGGTGGCGCCCCACCTGGCCCGTTCCCTGGTCGGGGCCAGGCACGCCCGCAGCGTTCCGGTCGCGATGCTCTCCGGCGGGCTCCTCGTGTGCGTCGCCGACACCCTGGGCCGCACCCTGATCGCGCCCGCACAGGTCCCGGCCGGGCTCATGATCGCCCTGGTCGGCGGCCCCTACCTGATCTGGATCCTGCGCCGCTCGCGCGCATGAACGGCGACGGCGCCGCACCGGTGCCGTCCACCCCCGCGAACACCCGGAGCACCGTATGCACTCCCACGAGGTCCCGTCCGAGGGCCGTGTCATCGTCCCGTTCGAGCCCGCCGCGCCGCCCCCGGAGCTGCCTCCGATCCTCCCCGCTCAGGTGCGTGAACGCTGGGCGGCTCCCGACCGCTCGACCCACTCCCCCGTGGTCGTGGCCGTCACCGGAGCGGCACCGGGCGCCTGGGCCGGGGCCGCCCTGGTGACGTCCCGGCCCGGCGCGGCGTACGCGAAGATCGTCGACGTCGTCGGGGAGGGGCCCCGCACGGTCCGGGCGGTCGTCGCGTTCGCGCGCGAGCGAGGGCTCTCCCAGGTCAAGTGGGAGGGCTGGACCGTGAACCCCGAGCAGGCGGAGGACCTCGGTTTCACCGCGCTGGACGCCCCGCGCGGTCAGGTGGACGACCCCGGCCAGCCACCCGCCGGGCACGTGCGCTGGCTGGCGGACGCCGAGGTGGTCGAGCCCCCGTACTACCGGCAGACCACCCACTTCACCTGTGGTGCCGTCACCGCGCTCACCGCCGGTGTCCGGGCCGGGGCGGTGCCCGCCGGGTCCCTGGACCGCGCGGAGGAGTTGGCCCTGTGGCGCGACGCCACCAACTTCCCCGCCTGCGAACCCGTGGGTCTGGGCCTGGCCGTGCACCGCGCGTGGCCGGACGCGGCCGTCACGGTGCGCCTGGACACCGACGAGCCCGTGCTGCTCGACTCCTACTCCGGGGACGAGCGGGAGTGGCGCGCCGTCCTCCAGCGCCGTTCCCGGGCGGACGCGGCCCGGGCCGGACTCCCGGTCGACCCCCGCCGCCTGTCCCCGGACGAGCTGCGCGCGGCCGTGACCGGGGGCGCTCAGGTCCTCCTGCTGCTCTCGTTGGCCACCATGCAGGGGTTCGACGTGCCGCACTGGGTGCTCTGCCACGGAGCGGTGCCGGGGGCCGTGGTGGTCGAGGACCCCTGGACCAACGCCGCGACGGGAGACACCTGGGTGGACGCGCACCTGATGCCCGTTCCGGACCCCTCGCTCGACGCGATGTCCACGCTGGGCCCGGACGTGTTCCACGGGGCCGTGCTCGTGGCGCACCCCTGAGGTTCGAGGTCCGGAGCGAGGACCCGACCACCCCGTGCGGAAAGGCGGTGCACGCCCGGAGGCCCCCGAAGGCGGGATGTCTGGAACCTCGACACCGACTGCGGAGGACCACGCCCCGACGACGGAGACCGCCCCGCCCCAGCTCTCCGAAATCGACACCGGTCTGGTTCGCCGCCTGGTGGACGACCGATTCCCGCAGCAAGCGGAGCGACCACTGCGGCCTCCGCTCCCGGCACCCCCGGCCATCGCCGCGCGGAGCACCCGTCGGATCGAACAGGCGCTCCCGGGACAGGCCCCGAGTCTCCACCAGACGGCCTTTCACGACCGCGTCCCGTGGTGGTCACGGTCACCGGGGATCCGCCAGACGGCCACCGCGCGGAACGATCACCGTGAGGTGTCACCCCCGCACGCGATCCGTGTCCGGACGCGGCCGCGCTGGTCAGCGCACCCTCGCCCGATTTCGCACCCGGTGTCCGAACCCGGAGCCCGGGCAGCCCTGAGCAGGGCTCCCTCCGACATGCCATCCGAAATGCCCGTGGGGCAAGAGATTCAGTAGTGACGCAAGGTGTAAAAAGAACCCAAAGTTTCATTAGACTGGGCGCTTCGTCGCCTCCCAGGACAGGATGCCCGTGGCCCCCCGATGCCCGTACGCGGAGCTGCACTCCGCTGAATTCACCGCCGACCCGCACACGGTCAACCGGCGCATGGTCAAGGAACACGGCCCCGTGTTCCCCGCCGAGATCTTCCCCGGGATCAAGGCCTGGGTCGTCGCCGACTACGCGCTGATCACCGCGTGGTGCCGGGACACCCGTACCTTCCGCCGCGACTCACGCCTGTGGCTCGACTGGCGCGAGGGCCGCATCCCCGACGACGCCCCGGTCGTGGCGATGATGATGCACCGCCCCAACCTCCTGTTCTCCGACGGCGACGAGCACGCCCGCCTGAAGCGCTCGGTGATCGACTCCCTGGGCCGCGTCCCGGAGAGCCGGATCGGGGAGATCACCCGCAAGCACGCGGACATCCTCATCGACGCCTTCTGCCAGCGCGGTGAGGCCGAGCTCGTCTCCGAGTACGCGCGCCTGCTCCCCCTCCTCGTCCTGTGCGAGGTCTTCGGCTTCTCACGCGACATCGGAGAGCGCGTCCTGAACTCCCTCAGCGCCCTGTGGGACGGGATCGACGTCGTCCGGTCCAACGGCGAGTACGAGCGGGCGCTGTCCGACGCGATCTCGGCCAAGCACGCCCAGCCCGGCGAGGACGTCACCTCCTGGCTGCTCCAGCACCGCTCGGGGCTCAGCGACGAGGAACTGCTCCACCAGCTGGTGGTGACGATCGGGGCCGGGGCCGAACCCACCGCCAACCTCATCTCCGGGACCACCCACACGCTGCTGGTCGACGACGAGGTCCGGCAGGCGTTCCGGGGCGCCCGCGTGGGGATCAGCGAGGCGATCGACCAGCTGCTCTGGGTCGACCCCCCGGTCAACAACTACCCCGTCCTCTACCCGGTGAAGGACGTGCGGGTCAGTACCGGCACGGTGATCAGGGCCGGTGAGCCGATCCTGCTCGGGTACGCGGCCGCGCACGCCACCATGGCCGGGGAGGGTCCGGACATCGAGTCGGGCAACCGCGCACACCTGGCCTTCGGGGTCGGCCCGCACCGGTGCCCGGCACAGGGGTTCGCGTACGCTATCGCCCAAGTCGGCGTGGAGAGCCTCACCAAGCGCCTCCCCGACCTCAGGACGAGCAAGGAGGAGGTCCTACGACGACCCGCCCCCTTCGCTCTGGCGCTCTCGCAGCTGCCGGTCACGTTCACCCCCGCCTCCCCGAAAGGCACGACACCTCCATGGCAACAGACATCCCCGTCCTCCACCCCTACGACCTCCACCGACAGACCACAGAGCTCCGTTCCCGAGGCCCCGTCGTCGAAGTTGAGATCGTTGGTGGCGTGGTTGTTCGGGCGCTGACCGGGCACGAGGTGCTCATGGAGGCGCTCGCCCACCCGGGTGTGCGCAAGGAGGCGCGGCACTGGCGCCCCTGGGCCGAGGGCGAGATCCCCATGGACTGGCCGCTCATCTCCTGGGTGGCCCCGGACAACATGCTCACCGCGGACGGGGACAAGCACCGGCGGCTGCGTGCCCTGGTGTCCCAGGCGTTCACCCCGCGTCGTGTGGAGGCGCTGCGCCCGCGCGTCGAGGCGATCACCACGGAACTCCTGGACGCCGCCGAGGCCGCCGGGCCGGGACCGGTCGACCTCCGGGCGGGCCTGGCGCTGCCCCTGCCGATGACGGTGATCTCCGAGCTCTTCGGCGTGGGAGAGGAGTACCGCGACACCCTGCACACGCTGATCCACCGGGTCTTCGACGCCACCATCACCCCGGAGGTCGCAGCCCAGACCAACATGGACCTCCAGAGCTTCCTGAGCGACCTGGCCGAGGAGAAGGCGAAGAACCCGGGCGACGACCTCACCAGCGCCCTCTTCGAGGCGCGCGCCGAGGGAGACGAGCGGCTGTCGCAGAGCGAACTCGTGTGGACCCTGATCCTCATGATCGGCGCGGGCTACGAGACCACGATGAACCTCATCGGCAACGCGGTCCACGCCCTGCTCACCCACCCGGACCAGCTCGCCCTGATCCGCGGCGGCGAGGCGACCTGGGCCGACGCCGTGGAGGAGACCCTGCGCTGGGACGCGAGCGTGCAGTACCTGCCGCTGCGCTACACGGCGGAGGACGTCACCCTCAGCGGCGTCGACGTGCCCAAGGGCGAGGCCCTGCTGATGGGCTTCGGCGCCGCCGGGCGGGACGAGGCCCAGCACGGGAAGGACGCGCACGTCTTCGACCTGCGCCGCGCCCAGAACTCCCACCTGGCCTTCTCGCACGGCCCCCACTTCTGCCTGGGCGCGGGGCTGGCCCGGCTGGAGGGGATCACGGCGCTGGAGCAGCTGTTCACCCGGTTCCCGAACCTCCGCCTGGCTGAGGGCGAGGAGTTCCCCGAGACGGCGTCGATCGTCTCCAGCGGCCTGGACCGTCTGCCGGTCGTCCTGGGCTGATCCGGGCACACCACAGGGCCCCGGGGGGGGCGGGGGGGGGGGGGG